>JASFMT010000020.1:0-18211 GCA_050117455.1 Gammaproteobacteria bacterium
GTAATTTCTATTGTTTTTAATACATCATGGTGACCGATCAAGCGTTTGACAACGCCGCGTAACCGGTCAATGGCGCACTGTTTCCCCGGCAGTTCAAATGCTTCCACGATATGACGCCACGTTCGTTGTTGTAAAACTTTTTTAATCAACAGGCAGGTGTCGTAGTCGTCAGTAGCCCGTTTTAAGGCCTCGTGACCAAGCACGTGGATCACCAACTTAACGATAGCAACCCGGTTTATTTCGTAACCGCGCAATGCATTGGCGAACGAATCAATATCCCGCCATTCTTCCTGGCTCAGTGCCAGGTTATTTTTGATGGTAAATGCCCGAAAAATGATAGCCACGATTTCGCAGGCAAGATCCCGGTAGGGTTCCGCCAGTTGCAGCGGAAACTCGTGCATAAATTTGTTTATCGCCAGGTGGCTAATCGTATCGCCTTTGGATGACAGACTTTTGATGCAGGTTACCGAATTATGGCCGGTGCTGGCATTTTTGGTTAGGCCCACCTGGACGGTGATGTAATCCGCCTGATGCCAGAAGGCCAACAGCTCTTCGCTGGCGCCGAAGTTGCTGCCAATAATATCCACTTGTTGATGACGGGCATCGTTTTCAATTCGTTGTAACAGTTGTGTCGCGACGCCATTGCGCCGGTAGTCCGGATGAACCGCGATGCGCATGAGGCGAACATAACGGTTCTGGCTGGCATTTTTAATACCCGCGAACGCCTCCATTGTCTGGGCCAGTAAATGGCCGGTAACGCGTCGTTCATTGCGAAAGACCATGTTGGCGGTTGTTGCATCCAGTTCTCCCTCGTGTTCAATGAGCGCCGTGCCGATGAGCCGGTCGTTTTGCCGGGCTATATAAATATCCAGCCCGATGGCATCCAGCAAATAACGTAAATCACGGGGTTGCGTTTGATAATGGGCCAGTACCAGCAAACCAAAAATAGACGACAGCAATTGTTCGTCGTATATCAGTTGGTCTCTGTCCAGTTTGATGACATTGACGTTGTTGGTCTGAGGTCGGGCAACCGGTTCCACTGTTGAATCCAGGCAAAGGGCGTAAAACACAAAGGCTTCCGCCGGGTCGTGCGGAGCCCAACGCACCGGCGTTTGCATTTCCAGTAACCGCCAGCCGGGGGTCTTTTGCCGTAACGTTTGCTGAAACTTGACGGAAAAACCACGGCCGGTACCTTCGTAGCCGTAAGTTGTGGTGGCAAACACGACACGCGGATAATGATTTAGCAGTTTCTCCAGCATGGGTGCGGGAATCGCTGCAGCCTCATCGATCAGTAGCAACTGACCATCGGGCAGCTGCCGGCATAATTCATCGGGTGCTATAAATGACAGTGTTTTGCCATTCCAGTGGATGTTTCCGGTTGATTGTTCCGTGGCACCTAACAGGTGCCTGGCATGTTTGAAGACTTTGTCCGTTGCGCGCCGGCGCGGAGCGGTGACGATGACTGTTGAGGTGTTTGCTTTGAGCAACAGCGCGGATGCGATTCCCAGCGCGGCGGATTTTCCCCGGCCACGGTCGGCGGTGATAACCAGTGGCCGACGACGATGTCCCGTTGCCACGTGCTCGATGGCTTCAACAGCCGCTTCCTGGTCCAGGGTGCGGCAGATATGATTTTCCAGATAGTCCTGTTCCTCGATATGCGATATTTGGGATGGTGCGTAAACGGTTAATTCTGGCAACTGTTCAATCCGGACAATGTCATCGGCATTGGAAATAATTCGTGTTAAACGTTGCAAAAAGCGGTGATTGACATCCCGGGGGGAATACGGCCAGACCGCCATGCGCTGGGTTTCCGGATCATCGAACTGAGGCAGGTCTTTGAGTGGCGGCATGAGTAACAACAGCAACCCACCTCCGCTGACGCAACCGGATATAGCGCCCAGAATATTGGGATCAAAGCCATCATGAAAATCAATAACAGCGTGAGCGAATTCGTGGCCCAGAAACCGTAACGCATCTTTCGGCAACGCGGAAACCACGTTGGATAAGCCGGGTATCCTGCTGCTAATAAAAAGAATGTCTTCGTTGATGTGATGACGGGCGATTAATGAGGTTGTTTCATGACACCAGTCCCGCTGACCGGATACCACAATCACCTGTCGATGGAAAACGCGCTTCGCATGTATTAACGAAGCATCGATAATGTCGTTAACTGACTGCTTGTATTCATCAGTGTTCACGATAGCTACAGGACGGTGACGTTTGGCACAAGACGCCATTGTATCAACTCAACCTCGAGAGAATACAGTTGTATCGATGATGATTATTGCTGGTGGATGCCAACGTGGGATATCAGGGGGTATATCCGTTTGCAGATTGCCAGGGTTTAATGTGGCGTGCCGCTTCACTAAAACGAAAAACCCGCCGTCACCTGTGAATGGTGAGGGCGGGTTGCAATAGCTAAATGCTATTTACTGTGTTAAATGATATTAACGTGAAGCAGAATTAGCTTTGAATGGTGACATTCGCCGCCTGCGGGCCTTTGGGGCCCTGTTCAACGTCAAAGCTGACGGCTTGACCTTCTGCCAGGGTTCGAAATCCGTCTCCCTGAATGGCAGAGAAATGGACGAAAACGTCCTTGCTGCCGTCGCTGGGAGAAATGAAACCGAAGCCCTTCGATTCGTTAAACCATTTAACCGTACCTGTGGTCATGTAAATTACCTCATATTTCAAAAGTGTTAGTGGAACTATTGCAGATCATACAAGGCAATTTACGAGATAGAACCGAACCGGACTTCCTGAAATTACTTGAACAATTGCAATCGTACAGGACGAAAAGTAATACAAATACTTCGCGCCACAACTATAAGTATAATGAAACTTTGTTACCAATCAAGATTTTGGCTGGTTTTGGGCGCCGTGTCACATTTTCGACATCCTTTACCGGGATTTGTGGTTGTGTTTTTTAGGCGCTGATTTACTTGAAAAAACAAGGGCTTCTTTGTGCTTTTTCGACATACGCTTTATTTCCACTTCACGCCGCGCGGCCTGTGCGCGTGATGCGTGCGACTCGTGGTAAACGAGCGTAACCGGGCGCCGCGAGCGGGTGTAGCGGGCGCCATTGCGATTGTCGCCGTTATGTTCCTGCAGGCGTTTTTCCAGTGATTTGGCAATTCCCGTGTACAGGCTGTTGTCTGAACATCTCACCATATACACGTGCCAGGGTAACTTCTTACCGGTTTCGAGGTTCATTGCAGAATGCTTTATCGTGTTCGCGTATTGAGCTGCATAGGCTCTATAATTTCAATATAAACAGTAATTTAGAGTGTGCCGCTGATGCGGTTTGATGGCTATAGTTTTAACACTCGCTACCGATAGTACCTCAAACCGGCTGCATCAATACTATGGGCATTACGCATGATTCGCAATAATGGACAGTCCGTGACAGTGCCATTTTAATATGGCTAACGAAGCGTGAATCCAAGTTGTTTGTTACAATAGCCGGCCCTTTGATAACGTGATTTGAAGATAGTCATATGGCAGCGAGAAAAAAATCCAGCAAGAAAAAAGCCGCGAAAAAGAAAAAGTCTGTGGCCAGGAAAAAGAAAGTAAAGGCAGCGAAAAAGAAAACCGCGGTTAAAAAGAAAGCCGTGGGCAGGAAAAAGAAATCCACGGCAAAAAAAGCGGTGCGCAAAAAAGCAGCCCGGAAAAAACCGGCCACGGTGAAAAAGAAAAAAACCTCGACCAAAGCTACTAAGTCTGCAAAAAAAGCGGCGTCAGCGGCAAAGCCGCAAACCGCGACCGCGACGACCAGGAAGAAAAAGAAAACGCCCCAGGGTAAAAATATTGGTAAAAAAGCGCGGGTGCGCGCTGGCCGCATGGCGGGTGAGCGGGGTGTGATTGTGCGCCAGGATGAATACCTGGGGACGTATTTTATGAATATGGAGCGTTGCCAGAACGATCCTGTCTACCAGGACATTGAATGGGGTCCTTACTTCGAGTCTCAGTTGGAGCTGCTGAAAAAGTAAAAACCCGGCCACCAACGCAACACTGAGGTCAGTGGTTTACAACTTGGTAACGATTTCAAATACCAGCGTGAATGCCATGCTTGCAATGGCGATCAGCACGAGATTTTCAATTAACTGCATATCCAGCACCTGCTTTTGTTTCACAAAATTTGTGTTGTTCCTGATGCTAAGTCTGGTTGTCGAATGTGGAAATACTGTGAATCAAAAGCGATGAATTATGAACAATTCTGCCCATAGCTGACGCAATTCTCCCCGCTCCCAGCGCTAATCATCCGCGCCGCCCTGGGCGCTCTTCCAGTTGTTGCCGTGTTTGATCGTTCCAGTGCAAGTTGGTTGTCGGGATAATATGTTATGTTATAACATAACATTTTTACCCGGAGCATATTCCTCATGAGCCGACGTGGTGTGTTAATTCCCTTTAAAAACCAGCATCATAACCATGACACGTGCAAGAAAACCGCACTCGCGCAAGCCGAAACGGCCTGTGCTGCGTCGGGGCTGCGTTTAACCCGGATTCGGCGCCAGGTGCTCGAACTGGTTTGGAATAGCCACACCCCTATCAAGGCTTACGAAATCCTGGAGCATCTGCAGCAACACAATCCCAGGGCGGTGCCGCCAACGGTATACCGGGCGTTAGAGTTTTTACAGCACGCCGGGCTGGTTCATCGCCTGGAATCGCTCAACGCCTACGTGGGTTGCGGCGAACCCCGCGAACCGCATATTGGCCAGTTTCTTATTTGCCAGACCTGCGGCGCGGTGGCTGAAATTAACGAACCCAAAATTACCGAATTGTTGTCAATGCAGGCCGCGCAACTCGGGTTTGAGACTACTCAACAATTGGTGGAGCTCAAAGGCCGTTGTCCGCAATGCAGTCAACAATCATGATGCGTACTGCGGTATCAATGGTGTTGTTGATGGCCGGTACGCTGGTGACGGCGCCGGTCATTGTGGCGGCGCCGGCGCTTACGGTTGGCGTCAGCGTGTTGCCCCAAAAATATTTCGTTGAGCGAATTGCCGGTGAAAACGCAAATGTTATTGTCATGGTGGGGCCGGGTCATAACCCTGCCACCTATGAACCCAGGCCGCGGCAGATTACCCAATTACATAATGCCCGGCTTTATTTTTTAATGGGTGTTCCTTTTGAGGCCCGGTGGCTTAAGACGATTGCCAGTGTCAGTCCCGACATGAAACTGATTTCGTTGACCGAGGGTGTTGAGAGACTGCCCATGGCAGCCCACGAATCGCCGGCAGGCCATGCATCAAACCAGGATCATCAACACGGCAGTTTGCTGGATCCCCACGTGTGGTTGAGCCCGGTACTGGTAAAAAAAATGGCGGCGACGATTAAAGATGCTTTGATTGATGCCGATGCCGAGCGGCGGCAAAAGTATCAGTTAAATTACCAACAATTTATCGATGACCTGGACAAGCTGGATCAAACCATCCGGCAGCAGTTGCACAACGTGCGCCATCGCAAGTTTCTAGTGTTCCATCCTTCGTGGGGATATTACGCACAGGAGTATGGGCTGGAACAAATTGCCATTGAACGCCAGGGCAAGCAACCGGGCGCCCGTTCCCTGGCAAAAATCGTGAACCAGGCCAGACAACAAAAAATCAAGGTGATTTTTGTGCAGCAGCAATTCAGCCAGCGGGACGCCAAAACCCTCGCCCGCCAAATCGGCGCCAGCGTTGTCCAGGTTGATCCGCTGGCGGAAAACTATATCGATAACCTTTATGATGTAACACAAAAATTCGTGGATGCGTTGCAATGAACGATCAGGATGTGATTAAGGTTGAGGGCGTATCGTTCCAGTTTGATGGGCCGCTCATACTGGACAATGTTTCATTAGCCATTAAAGAAGGCGAATTTCTTGGAATCGTCGGGCCCAACGGCGGCGGTAAGAGTACGTTGTTGAAACTGATTCTGGGCTTACTAAAACCCGGCAGTGGTCGTATTAGAGTACTGGGAAAACCACCGAGAAAAGGCCGTGCCGAGGTCGGTTACGTGCCGCAGTATGCGGGCTTTGAACGCAACTTCCCGATCACGGTGCGACAAGCCGTATTGTTGGGCCGGATGGGAAAAACCTCCGCGATGTTTGGATTTAATGCCCGTGATAATGAGCTGGCGGATGCTGCCCTGGCGGAAACGGAAATTGCCGACCTTAAAGACCGGTTGTTGAATACCTTGTCCGGTGGGCAATTTCAGCGGGTATTAATTGCCCGGGCGCTGGTGAGTGAACCGGCGATCTTAATGCTGGATGAACCAACCGCCAATATTGACACCCGCATGGAAGAAGACATTTTTGACCTGTTAAAGCGTCTCAATAAGCGAATAACAATAATTGTGGTATCCCACGATATTGGTTTTATCTCCGAATACGTGACCATGGTTGCCTGTCTTAATAAAACGCTGGTGTGCCACGAAACTGCGTCTATATCGGGTAAAACCATTGAAGAACTTTACGGGGCTCCTGTTCACATGATTCAGCATAATCACTAGCGCGATATGGAAATACTAAACGCTCTTTCATCACAAACCTTTTTGCAATATGCCTTATTAGCCGGCTTATTAGCCAGTATTGGCTGCGGTGTTATGGGCACCTACGTGGTTGTCAAAAGGATCAATTTCCTGGCCGGTGGTATTGCCCACAGCGTACTGGCGGGCATGGGCGTTGCTTATTTTCTTGGGCATAGTCCCATTGGCGGGGCGATTATTTCCGCGATCATTGCGGCTTTGATTATCGGCTGGATCAATTTGCGCTGGCACGAAGACGAAGACACGATCATTGCCGCGGTATGGTCTATCGGTATGGCGATCGGGATTTTATTTATCGCCAAGACTCCGGGCTACACGGTGGACCTCATGAGTTATTTGTTTGGTAATATTCTCATGGTCTCGCGCCACGAACTCCTTATCATGCTGGTGCTGGATATCATTTTGCTGGGATCGGTGGCATTCTTTTACCGGCAATTTCTGGTTGTCTGCTTCGACGAGGAGTTTGCCCGGTTGCGCGGGATCAATGTTGAGTTGTTTTATCTGTTCCTGCTGTGCCTGGTGGCGCTCACGGTGGTGTTGTTGATACAGGTCGTCGGTCTGATATTGGTCATTGCACTGCTAACGCTGCCCGCGGCTATTGCCAGCCGGTTTCAACACTCGTTAATACGTATTATGGTATTGGCGACGTTGTTGGGGATGGTGTTTACAACTGCCGGACTAATTGCGTCGTACATTCCGGATCTGCCGGCTGGCGCCACTATAATATTGATTGCAGGGTCAAGTTATATCGTGGCTTCGTTATGGCGTGGCAGGACAAAGGTTTAGTCAACAATCTATTGCCGCAAAACCCGTTAAGCTTTAGCGATTGTCACCGGGGCGATTCGTTTCTTTTCCTTGGTTTGCTCGACACCAAACAGGGGTTCCGGGCGTCCGAACTCATAGCCCTGGGCGTAGTCAATGCCAATGTCAATTAACGCGTTGTGAAGTTCCTCGTTTTCAACATATTCGGCAATGATCTGTATACCCAGAATGCGTCCAATATTATTGATGGACCAGATTATGGCATGATTCACCGTGTTGTTGAGCAGGTTACGCACAAATTCGCCGTCAATTTTGAGATAGTCTACCGGCAAACTGCTCAGGTACATAAATGAACTGACGCCTTTGCCGAAGTCATCCAGGGCAAATTTAAAACCCATTTTTTTCAGTTCGCCTACCAGTTTGGCAACTTTGGTGAGGTTATTGATCGCCGCGGTCTCAGTGATTTCAAAGCAGATGTTTTCCGGCGAAATGTCGTACTTCTTATATTCCTGCATGATGTAGCGTAATAGTGTGTTGGTGTTCAACGAAGTGCCGGAAAGGTTAATGGAATAGCACTCGTCGTCGCAGGTATGCTCCGCGATATAGGCAAAGGCATTGCGTATCACCCAACGGTCCAGGGTCGGCATAAAATTATATCGTTCGGCGGCCGGAATGAATTCGCTCGGCAAAATTAACGATCCCTCTGTATCATATAGCCGCAACAGGAATTCGTAACGGTCTTTGTGCGACTGTTCGGTGCACAAAGGCGCAATAGGTTGCCTGTATAACACAAAACGGTTTTCCTTCAGTGCCTGGGTCAGTTTGGCCATCCACTGCATTTCATCGCGCCGCCTGATCAGTTCTTTGTTGCCGTGACTGTAAATGTGAACGCGATTTCTACCGGTATCCTTGGCGACATAGCATGCCATGTCCGCAGCGCTCATGGCGGTCACCAGGTTGTCGCTGCTTTTATCAATCATTGCAATGCCAATGCTGACGCCCAGTTGAAAATGAATGCTTTGCCATTCAAATCTAAACTGCTTTAAGGACGTCAGCAATGTTTCTGCAAACTCTCTTGCCGATGCTAATGTGCAATTGCGTAACAGGATGCCGAACTCATCGCCGCCCAGGCGGGCCAGGGTATCCGGTTTGCCGAGCTTTGACTGTAACAGGGAGGTTATCTGAATGAGCAGTTGGTCGCCGGCGTCATGGCCGCAAGTGTCGTTAACGACCTTGAACTGATCCAGGTCAAGGTATAGAAGCGCATGCTGTTCATCGTTATCCCTGGCGCGCTTGATGATTTTAGTTAGCTGAATTTCGAAGGCGCGGCGGTTGATGACATTGGTCAGCGCATCATGGCTGGCTTGATAGGATAACTTGCGGCTAAGTTCCCGGGTCCGGCTGACATCCCGGAACACAATGATGGTCCCGATGATATCGTCAGTGTTGCTTCGAATCGGCGCGACAGTATCTTCGATAGCAGTAACAATGCCGTCGCGATTAATCAATACGCTTTGGGTGGCGGAAGCGATATTGCGATTCTCCTTGATGCAACGGTCAACCAGTGTTTTCACCTTGGTGTTGGTACGTTCATCGTAGACATGGAAAATATTATTGAGGTGTTTTCCAGCGGCATGCCGGTTTTTCCAGCCGGTAAGTTGTTCGGCGATGGGGTTCAGATACTGGACTACCCCGGATGCATCAGTGGTAATAATGCCGTCACCAATGGAATGCAACGTGACCAGGGCGCGGTTTTTCTCATGCTCCAGCTCATGGGCCTGCCGTTTTAACTTGTAAAGTATATAGGCCGTTATGGATAACAGGATGACAGATAAAATAAACAAAATAATCCGATAAATATTACTTTGTTCGACAATTTTTTCGTTGTGCGCCGTGTAGGCCTTCTGCAGGTTATAAGTGAGATGTTCGATGGGCAGGCCCAGTAACTCGTTGGTGATCTGGTTCACCTCGTGGCGATTGCGAATCACGGTTTTGGCATGTTTGTAAATGACATGCAGGTACGGCGTAACTTCCCGGTCTACTTCAAATTGCAGATTTTCCAGCCGCGCAACCTTTTGATACATCTGTTCGTCGAGGTTGTCTTCGCTTTCGTTGGTTAAACTATAAAGATAAATATCTCTCAGCAGGCTGTCGACATGGTTGGCCACCCGGTCAGTGTTGTCGAAATTCGTTAATTTGATCTGCAGGTCCGTGTTAAGGTTCGGAAAAACCACGAGAGAGTTTTTCAATAACGCATTGGCGGTTTTAAAATCATTGGCCATTTCAAATTTCTGGCGCAAATAGCGAAGCAGGTTACTGAGTTCTTCGCCCTTGACCGCATCGCGCGAATCATTCGTGGTTTTGAGCAGTTCACCGTGTTTTTGTTTTAACTTGTTCACATAGTCTGAAAGCATGTCAAAATTGGTGAACAGCTGATAGCGAATAGTTAGCAGTTCCTGGTTAAGCAGGGCATTGATCAATCGAATGTCACGCAATAGCTGAATTTCATGACGGTATTGCTGCAGGTTGGTTGACTTCGTATTTAAAAACAATACGCATCCCACCAGTACGAAGCCGCAGGCAATCAGGATTGACTTTATGTGAATAGGCTTCAAAGCTTTTTACCCTTGTATTCGCCAGTCAGGGATTTCAAAAAACTGACAATGTAATGAATTTCCTCGTCATCGGCTTCAATACCAATGTACTCATCGATCATGCGCTGAACCGCCTGGTAAAGGCTGGTTGCTGAGCCATCATGAAAGTAGGGTGCCGTGATGGCAACGTTTCGCAGGCTCGGAACACGAATATATTTGATTTTTCCTTTCAGGCGCGCATTGATTGATGTGAGTTTGCCGAACGAGGTATTTGCTTTGTTGGCATTCAACAAGATATTGCCGCCAATATTTTTCCCCTGGTGACACGTAATACATCCATAGGATTTAAACAGTTCATAGCCGCGGAACTCATTGCGGTTTAGCGCACCGGCGTCGCCTTTCAGGTAGCGATCAAATGCCGAATTGGGCGTCAGCAGTGAGTGTTCAAAATGCACGAAAACATCCTGAATATTCTCTACCGTGACTCCATCGGGATAAAGCGCATCGAAAGCATCACGATAGCGGGGAATGGCTTTGAGGGTTCGAATGAGGTCCGGCCACGTGGTGTTGATTTCATTGAGCGCATCAGTCATTTGCTCTTCCAGGGTGACGAATTTCCCTGACCAGTAGTACTTTGAGTTCAGCGCAACGTTGAATATAGTGGGTGTATTAAACTGGGTTGCCTCGCCATTACTATTGACAGAAAACGCCAGTTTATCAGTGCCGCCATTTTCGATACTGTGGCAGTCGGCGCAGGCCATGCGCTTATCTCTGTCCAGTCGCTTGTCGTGAAACAATCTTTCACCGAGGTTGACTTTTTCCGGATCAAGGGATGGTGTATCGGGAATCGGCTCAATGGGTACCCTGCCAAGCTGGGTGTTGATCATGACGTCTGCCGGCTGGATTGATTGTGTTGGGTTGTCGCTGGATAACGCCAGGTCGGTTCCGAAGATCACAGTCACGACAATGCCTATGCAGGCAACGCAAAAAGTAGGTTTCGGCCGTATCTCAGTATTGTTGATTCGCATCAAGGCACCATTCCATTAATTGCGAAACCTGTATCAGAAAGTCGAGCTAAAGCGTCATTCTGTCTCTGGCCAGGCAGTTGGTGATGGCGATCCACATCGCCACCGACCTGAACGTCAAGCAGCGCCAGACTTGCTCAAATATTGAACAACAAACGCAAGATCAAGGAAGTTGCAGTTACCGGTGTTTGAAATGCCCCCAGAAGACGCCCCCTTCCCTGGATGTAACGCCGTAACACTTTATGAACGCGGTGAATTGATTTTTGTAGCATATTAGTCAACAAATTGCGAGGGCTGGCCTGGGGTATTATATAATGAATCCTGAAATTTAAATGCTGATAATGAATTTGCTGTTTGCCGCGTCCCTCAATGAATGATTATCAGGCATATCGGCGGCTTTTGCTGTCAGGCGGCAATGAACCCGCCTGTTATCGTATTTTAATCTTCGGCTGGCAAAATACGGACAGCACCGGCTTTCTCAAGGATTATGACATTGCTAAATGGCTAACCTCGCTTGTCCAGGTTGGTCCACGATGGTATACAGAATTGAATAACAGGGCGCAAATTTTCGAAGGGCAGCTGAAGCAGTCGTCGCAGTCGGCGCTCTGGCCGGAGCATGATCTATGTTACTAGACAAATTATTTACCCCGAAATGGAAACACAGGAACCCGCAGGTTCGCAAATATTCGTTGCTGAACATGGACCCGAAGCAGCAACAAACCCAGGACATCCTTTGCGAAGTGGTTCACAACGACCCGGAATTATTTATCCGGCGGCTGGCAATTCAGCGTCTCACGGATATTGATACGGTGCAAAACCTGCGCGAGAAGCATCCTCACAAGGAAATTTACGAAGAAGCCAGTAAGCGCCTGTGTGAACTGCTGTCCCAGGTGAGCGAGCAACGCAGTTTCGGACAGATAAAATCCAGGCTGGATGCTTTGGGCGAGGCGAGAATACTGGAATATGTCGCCAAACATACTCGTGATGAAGCGCTGCAAAAATACGCACTGGAAAAGATCACCAATGAGAAGGTGCTGGTGGACGTGCTGCTCGATACGCAATACAGCGACATTCGTAATTATGTTCTCAATAAGCTCGACAATATCAATGCCTTGAAACGTGTTATCAAGGCGCTCAAGCGTAAGGATAAACGTGTTGCAGCGCTGGCACAGGAAAAACTGGATAAGTTATCAGAAGCCCGGTCGCGGTTAAAGGAAATCGAGGCAGAATATAAAAGGGTCGCGCAGGATTTTCTTGATTTGTTTCGTTTATGCGAACTGAGCAGTGAATGGCCAAAATACGAAATACGGCTGCGCCAGTTATATGAACAGTGGCGTGGTCTATCGATGAATCTTAATGATGCAACACGGCGGCATTATCAAATGCTGTCGCAACAGGTGGAAGATGCCTATAAAGCGTTTGAACAGAAGCTCAAGGAGAGCGCGCAAAAAACCAACTGGGAAGTTGCCCCGCAAGCCAGCCATACCGACGCCATTGAAATGCTGCAGGGACTAAGGGACCAGGCCCAGGAGCGGCTACAGGAAATCCGTAAACCGGTTATTCAGGAGCCTGCGGCGCTACAGAATGCTTTGCAGGAATTCGTTACGACAATCAAACAACAATGGCAAACCACCTACGATACGCTGATTAACGACGCCGGTATTGCCTTACCCACGGCGGATTTACCGCAAACCAAGTCGGCGTTCGAGGCGGCCGTTCAACAACTGGAGCAGATCACCAGGCAATTGCCGGTGCTGGACAACTACCAGCAACAATTGACTGATATCGTCCATGAAGCGCAACAAATGCTGGCACCTGAAAAAGCAATGACACAAAAAGCCCTGGAACAACTGGAGACGCGTTATCGCAAACTGAAAGCTCCCGGCGAATTACCCGTTAATAGTGAGTTGACGGCACAGTATCAACAGGCCATTAGCGCGTTGCGGGAAAAATTATCCGCGCAGGAACAGGACCGTGAAAAACTGACTCAGGAGTTCGCGTCCATCTGCCGTGAATTGGGCGATGCCGTGAAGCGAGGCCGCACCAAACACGCTGTTCATTTAACCAATCGCGGTAAAAAACTGCTCAAGCAACTGGATGACAAAGGTCAGTCCTTGTTAGATAAACGGGGTGACATGGCGGCTTTTCAAACTGCAAACCGGCAACTACAGGAGTTACAGGATTGGCGGCAGTGGTCCAATGCATCGGTGAAAGAGCAGTTGATCAGTGATATGCAACAACTGGCACAGGAAACCCGCGATAACATCGCCAGTGCGGATTACGACTTTACGGCAGCGGCCAATGCGATTAAGAGTGCCCGCGAACAGTGGAAACAACTAACCGTGGGTGAAACGGCGTCAGACCAGGAACTGTGGCAAGCGTTTGACACAGCCTGCAACGAAGCTTACCAGCCGTGCCAGGATCATTTTGAACAACAGGGTGAACAACGGGCGGCAAATCTACAGCAGCGTGAACAGGTTTGCCAGGAACTGGAAACCTATCTTGAAACGGTGCAACACAAAGCAGAGGAAAATCCGGCGGACATTGACTGGAAAGCCATGGAAAAAATCATTCGCACCGCCCGTCATGACTGGGGGCAACTGGGTATGGTTAACCGCAGTGATCGCCCGGTCATTAACAAACGGTTTAACAATGCACTGCACTCGCTGGAAAAACTTTTGCGTAACCAACAACAGGCAAACCAGGAAAGCAAGCAGGCGCTGGTTAAGCGTGCAGAATACATCGCCAGTCAATTATCCGACCAGGCGCTGACACTGGATCAGGCCATCGAAGAGATCAAGGATGCGCAGGCGCAATGGAAAACCATTGGCAAAGCGGCAAAGGAAAAAGCGGCATGGAAACAGTTTCGAGAAGCCTGCGATCGCGTGTTCGCGGTGAGGGAAACGGAGCAAAAGGCAGTACAGGAACAGCGTGAACAGGAAAAGCAACAACGCCTGAAAATCATAGAGGCTGTGGAAAAGGTTGCCCAGGGTTCGGGTGATGACCTGCTTCAGGCACGTGGGGAGATTGAACAACTCAAAACTCAATGGGGCGATTTGCCGAAATTGAAGAACAACCATGCCCTGGAGCGGCGTTTCAGCAACGCGTGTCGGCAATATGACAAACAGCTGCAGGGCACATTTCGATCACAATTGCGCGAAGACAAGCAGAAACTGCAACATAATGTCAGCCTTTGTTATCAACTGGAAAGCGCGCTTTTTCACTATTTGTCGGCCGGCAACCATGACGACGATATAACGGCATCGGTGCAACAATTCGAGCAGCAGTGGCAGGTCATTGAAACAAAATTAAAACTGATGGATCAGGCGGTGCGGGATCGGTTTCAACAGCTGAAAGTGTACGTGGAACAGGCAGCCGATAATAACCGGGAGCAGGTTCGCGAGGAGCTTTTAGCCAGGGAAACTGCGCTAAAGGACCAAAAAGACAATCTTTGTATTCAAATGGAAATACTCGCCAACGTGGAGTCGCCGCCGGAATCAAAACAGCAGAGAATGGAATATCAGGTTGCGCAGCTGGCGGAAAGAATGAAGGAGCGCGACGACAGTAACACGGAAAAAGAGCTGGAAAATCTGCTTGCCCAATGGCACCGCTCGGGATTTGTCAATCCGGACTTATCACAATATTTTGAGCAAAGGTTTTATTCAGCGCTTCGATTATTGGATAAAGATTATCAATAAATCCAATTTGCAAAATATATGTTTAAATCGTTGACGCCGGTGTTACGAATATCTATTCTTCAATGGAAACAGGGGTTATTTTACAGGGAATTCCGCCCGCTATTTGGCAATAACGTTGTTGTTACATAGTGTTACGCGGAATCCTGTGAAGCAATATTACAAATATAAGTATTGGAATCATCGTAGTACAGGCATCACCTTTATACTAAATTAAGCATTAACATCATTAGTCAGTAATAAGCAAAAAATAATAACCATTATTTTTGTGGGAGCAATATCGCCGTCAACCCGCATCGGTGGGATAGCCTGGTAACCAGGCTCGGTTGACGGGCGAAAACCGCAGGCAATTATTGATGTCACTACCCATCGATGGTGTTTCCGTAAGTAGAAAAGCGCTGTGTGATTGAGTTGGATGTAATTGGCCATATCCGGCAGTATGATTCAGTATCGATTTGGTAATTCTTCACTTTCACGCAACCAATAATGAAGCGGCGGGAGCGCTGGCTGGCCCCTGAATGCCGGGTTACTGGCTGCACTCCGGCTGATGTCGCGATAGGAGAACACATTGACGAACGAACTGGCATTAGTAAAGCCAACCGTGCTATTGGTCGATGATGATACAGATGAGCGTTTGCTGATGCGGCGCGAGCTGGAAGCGGCCGGTATGAAAGTTCGTGAATGTGATTCCGGTCGATCGGCCATGCGGGCCCTTTCTGAATTTATCCCCAATGTTATCTTGCTGGACGTGGTTATGCCGGGTCAGGACGGTATTGACGTATGCCGGGACATTCGGGGTTTACCCTCCTGCGCGGATGTTCCGATTTTGATGTTGACTGGCGTGGACGGCGTTGATTATATCCGCCGTGCCTTTGATGCCGGTGCCACTGACTTTATTACCAAGTCCACCAATTTGCAGTTTGTTTCCCAGCGCGTTAAATATGCGCTTAGAAACAGCAGCCGTACCGAAGACCTGAAAACCTGGCAGCGTAACCTGAAAAAAATACACCAGGTCGCCGGGATGGGGTATTGGCAGCTCAGTGTGCATGACTGCCAGGTAAACCTGTCCGATGAAGCGTTAAAATTGTTTGCCGTTGAGCGGCACGAATTTGAAAACACGTTCAGCGGTTTTCTTGACCTGGTGCATCTCAGTGATCGCGATGCTGTCAAGGTGGCTATAGACAGTGCGTTGTATAATCAACACAAGCTCAACATCGATTACCGGGTTATTTCGCGCAGCGGCATTGAATGTTACGTTAACCTGCAGGGCGAGGTCATTTTTGAAAACGGCAAGCCGGTCAACATTGTCGGCATTATCCAGGATATTACCGAACGCAAAAAATCCGAAGCCACGATTCAGCACCAGGCGCTATATGATAGCTTGACGGATTTGTCCAACCGCCGCCTGTTCCATGACCGGCTTTCCCATGCCATGGCCAAGGCGCATCGCGAGGAAAAGCTTCTGGCGGTATGCTTTTTCGATCTGGATAACTTTAAAATGATCAACGATAACCTTGGTCATGCCGTTGGCGATGAACTGCTTAAGTCAGTGGCAAAACGCCTGCGCAGCACCATGCGCCAGGCCGATATTATTGCGCGTATCAGCGGTGACGAGTTTGCGGTGGCGGTTGAAGGTCTTAGTAATGTCGATGAGCTGGAAAAAATCGTCGAAAAACTGCGCGTTCGCCTGTCGCAGCCTTATCGTATCCGCGGCCATAAAATCTATACCAGCGCCAGTATCGGTATCGCGCTATACCCGTTGGATAGTGCTGACCGTGCAACCATGTTGCGCAATGCCGATGCCGCCATGTACAGCGCGAAGGAATTAGGTGGCAATACATTTTGCTATTACACCTTTGATATGAATGACAAGGCACGCCGCCGCCTGGAGATGGAAAAGTGCCTGCGCAAAGCCATCGCTCGAAATGAGCTGGTTTTGTATTATCAGCCGCAGGTCGATAACCAGACCAACACGATTATCGGTGTTGAAGCTTTGTTGCGCTGGCGGCACCCCGATTTCGGTATGCTGTCCCCGGCCAAGTTTCTGCCGGTCGCTGAAGATAGTGGCTTAATATTAGCGATTGGTCAGTGGGTCCTCGATACTGCATGCCAGGATCTGGCGCACTGGCACGACGTCGGTTACCCGGAGTTACGGTTGACCATCAACATGTCGGCACGCCAGTTTATGCAGGAAGGCATTGTTGGCAACATCAAGCAAGTGTTAGACGCAAACCATCTTGATCCACGCCAACTCTGTGTCGAAGTGACAGAAAGCGTGGCCATGAAAAACATAGCCGGTACCATCGAGATATTGTCACAACTTAAATCACTGGGGTTGTGTACCGCGATCGATGATTTTGGTGCCGGGCATTCTTCCATGAATTTACTGCATAAGCTGCCTGTGGATGCGTTAAACATTGACCGTTCCTTTGTTATGCGTATCGCGGAACGGGAGCAGGATGGCAATACGGCAAAAGGAATGATTGCGCTGGCGCACAGCCTCGGGCTTCGTGTCGTTGCCGAGGGGGTGGAAACCAAAACCCAGGTGGAGTTTTTAAAGCGGCAGCGATGCGATGTATTGCAGGGCTACTATTTCAGTCCACCCATACCGGCAAACGATGTGGATGAAATATTGCGGCAATATACACCCGCACATTATCTGGAAGATGTTATCGCCGATTAATCCGCGTTCCTAAGACAAACCGCCATTGCCCGGCAGCGCCAGGCCGGTGCGCAAAAGACTGGCCGCCATTCGTTTTCAAACCCCGCCAGCACTCTTCAAACCCGATGAAACAGCCTCTGATATAGAAATTGTTGGTATTGCGATTTACTGTTGCTTGCGTTCAAAATATTCGGCGCTAAACTGGCCAATATCCGCTGGTATATTCGCCACGGAGGTGGATATAATCAATGCCATGCGCGATACACTGTCACTTGCGAGTCTGGCAACACGTCATAAATACCAGCAATCGGGCCGATAACAAGGCTGTCGTAACTTAAAGTCGTAACTTAAAGTTGTACCGGTACCGGAATATGTTATTACCTCATCCATCGGCAAAGCTGGCCACAAAAAGTTATTTCTGGTTTGTTATCATCATTACGGGTTTTATTGCTGTCTTTTTGCTGTGGGCCGTGAATGGACGCATTGCCGATCACCGCGAATATCACCAGTTTATTGCAATGGAATCAGCGGCCGGCGTGGCTGACGAGGTTTCGCGGTTTGTAAACGAACGGAATCGGCTTGTCCAGGTGTTCGCTAATCAACATCTGGATGTCATACGCGCTGTCGCCGCGGAGCCGGACAATGACGAACATCATCAACGACTAAATGACTTAATCGGCGAGTATTTTCCCGGACACTTTGCCTTTACCGTTGCAGGTTCCGAAGGCGTGCCGTTTTTTGAAGATTTTGATGGGCTGGTTGCCGAGTCCTGCCGTGCTGACATAAAGTCCTTTGTGGACAAGCAGTATTATCACCCCTATATTCATCCCAACTATCACGGTTACCACTTTGATGTCATGACCAACTACGGCGACCGTGAAGGTGTGTTGTTTATCAGTTTTCATGCCGATATTCTCGGCGCGGTAATCAGTGCCGCCGAAACACCGGGAC
>JASFMT010000021.1:0-17583 GCA_050117455.1 Gammaproteobacteria bacterium
AACATCAAGGTCATGGGTGAATTCCTCCAGGCCATTGGCTATCAGAAAAAACGCCTGGGTATTATAGCCGCTCACCTGCAAACCGTTGTCATGCGCGGCTTCCGCCACGGCGGTAAAATCCACGTGTGCAGTGATATCCTGCAATCCCGGGTACACAAAAGGATCATCATGGGCACGGTGTTGATAATGGCACATCAAGGTTCCCTGGTTCCGCTGGGAATGATAGTACTCCGACCGGGGAAACCCGTAGTCGATGATCAATACAACGCCCTGGTTAAGGACATCACTTAAGGAGCCAATCCAGGCGTCGGCAACCAGATTCAGTTCAGATATATAATGTGATGGTAATTGAGCCAGCAACGCATTCACCCGCTGTGCGACAGCATCGCTACTGAAAGAGCCTTGCTGCCACACAAAGCGTTCGCCATTCCAGTCAACATAATATTCACCGGCCGCATCATTTTCCCTGTAAAAACGATGCACGGGCAAAGCATCGATCACTTCATTGGCGAGCACAACACCGTTTATGGATTGCCCCGCCAATGTATCAAGCCACTGTACCCGGGACAACAAGTGTGGCGCTTTGGCCGACAGGGTTTCCCGCTGGCGTTCTTTCAGTTCAGCGCTGACTTCCACAATGCAATACTGGCGCGGCAGGCAATTGCATTGTTCCAGCTCCAACAAAATGTCAGCAGCCATGACCCCGGATCCGGCGCCGAACTCCCATATATCCGCGTCCTGCTGCGCGCCGACTTCTCGCAATACCGGCTCACATTGCCGCGCCACGCAACGGGAGAACAGCGGGGAAATCTCCGGCGCCGTCACAAAGTCACCGGCCGCTCCCAGCTTCTGGTTACCGGAAACGTAGTAACCCAGCCCGGGTGCGGTTAACGCCAATGCCATATAGCGTTCAAAACTCATCGGACCGTTTTCATTTATTTCATTAACAATCCGCTCCACCAGGCGCCGGCTATGGTGTTGTGCGGCCGGTGACGGCTCCGGCAATTGCGCCAATTGTTTTTCTAATGTTTTCAATCTGTTCTGGTGATTCTTCATACCGTTTAAATTGGAATTGATCCCATTGCTGGTTTCGTACTTTTCGCGGCTCACCGTTTTAGGTTACAGTAATAGCAATAAAACCAACGGGGTAGAGGCGTGGAGAATAACACAGAGTCGCCGGCAAACGTATCGAATTCAGAATTGACAGGAAAAGTGGTACTCATCACTGGAGGTGTCCACCGGCTGGGCGCTGAAACCGCCAGAACCCTGCACGCGGAAGGGGCCAACCTGGTGTTACATTATCGCTCGTCCCGCGAACGCGCTTTACAATTGCAAAAGGAATTGAACCAGCGGCGCGAAGATTCGGTCGTACTGGTCCAGGCAGATTTGCTGGATGAGTCAAATTTACCGACGGTTGTCAAAAACGCCGTTGCAGCCTGGGGTAAACTGGATGTGCTGGTAAACAACGCCTCTAGCTTTTATCAGACACCGTTGGGCACGGTAGATGAGGAACAATGGAACGATCTAATCGGCACAAACCTGAAAGCCCCGTTCTTTTTATCCCAGGCGGCGGCACCTCATTTGCAAAAGCAACATGGCTGCATCGTCAATATCGTGGACATTCACGCCGACCGGCCATTGAAACGTTATCCCGTTTACAGCATCGCCAAGGCCGGGCTGGTTATGCTCACCAAATCCCTCGCCTATGAACTGGGACCGGAAGTCAGGGTCAATGCCGTAGCGCCGGGCGCTATCCTTTGGCCCGAACATGAAATGGATGACATTACCAAGCAACGCATTATCTCGCGCACCTTTCTAAAACGCCGCGGAGATCCCAGCAACATCGCCAATGCCGCGCTCTTTTTAATTCGCGACGCTGTTTACACCACCGGCCATGTATTAAATGTCGATGGCGGCCGGTCATTGAACACTTAATCTAACCAGCCGATTTCACTGCAGCCCATGAAACAATTCGCCGAATCCTGTGAACAAAACAAGCAGCCAATTCTTGAAGTATTGCAACAGGAATTTGCCGATGCCCATACCGTGCTGGAAATCGGCAGTGGCACCGGTCAACACGCGGTATTTTTCGCCAAACAACTGCCCCACGTGCTTTGGCAAACCAGCGATGTCATTGACTACCATGCCAGTATCAATGCATGGGTTGCCGATTGCGGACTGGAAAATGTATTACCGCCTCTGGAACTGGATGTCGCAAAGCATCATTGGCCAAACCATCACTACGACGGTGTTTTTAGCGCCAACACCACTCATATTATGTCGTGGTCAGAAGTGGTGGAATTGTTCAATGGTCTTGGCAATATTCTTAAAACCGGCGGCAAGTTCTGTCTGTACGGGCCTTTTAACGTCGGCGGGCATTACACCAGCGACAGTAACGCGCAGTTCGACCGGTGGTTAAAAGCCCGTGATCCATTAAGCGGGATCAGGGACATGGAAGCGCTGGATAAACTGGCCCGTCAACAGGACATGCAACTGATTAATGATTATGAAATGCCGGCTAATAACCGGACGTTGGTGTGGCAAAAACAAGGTTAGCGTTTTAAACCGCCCGCAAGGCAGGAGCCGGCACTGGAATCGTAGCCTGGATGAAGCTTAGCGGAATCCGGGAGATCACTCTAATGGCGGTCGGTGCACCCCGAGGGCACTTGTGACCTTTAGGTTATAAACCCATCCTACTACCCACCTTACTAAGGAAACCACTGGCATACTAATACGGTTGTCTTAACTATCTTTGCGTTGTAGCGATTGAAACGCCTGACGGATAATATCCATGTCCAGGGCCGGATCGGTGGATTGTTCACTGATAACTTCGAGAATGGGAAGGAGTTGCTCGCCTAACTCATGCAAATGAGGCTGCAGACGAAACTTGTTACCGTGTTTGATCATCGTGATGGCTTCGTCCAGCTTGGGACACACCATATCCGAATCCGCCAGCCGTTCCATCTTGCCGCCCTTGTCGGATGCACAAATACGATTGCGGCCCTTTTGCTTGGCGAGATAAAGGCGTGAATCGGCGACAGCCAGCAACCGGTCGATGTCATCACCCGCCGCGGTCATAGAGGCAATACCGAGACTGATCGTTACCGGAATACGGTTACCTTCAAACACAAATTCAGATGCTTCCACCGCCTTGCGCAATCTTTCCGATAACACAATTGCCGCCAAACGATTGGTGTAAGGAGAGGCCACCACAAATTCCTCACCACCGATGCGAGCCAGCGAGTCGCCTTCGCGGATGGCCGTAGACAATACCATCGCCAGTTGCTGCAATACCACGTCACCGGCCTGGTGCCCGTAGGTGTCGTTGATCCGCTTAAAATGATCAATATCCAGAATAATGATGCTGAAGTGTTCGTTCTGGCGCAGGGTTTGCGCCAGGCTGGTGGATGCGGAATGAAAGAAACTGCGGCGATTACCCAGTTTCGTCAGCGGATCGGTATCTGCCTGCTCTTTTAAAAAGCGCCGGCTCTGTTCAAGCTCCTGGATGGTTTGCGCCAGTTTGACATGGGCGCGCACCCGGGCGAGAAACTCGACGTGATCACTGGTTTTGGCAATAAAATCATTGGCGCCGGCAATAAATGCCTTTTCGCGGGCGGCGGTATCGTTGTCACCGGTGACCACGATCACCGGCATATTAACTAAACGGCTGGAATCATGGGCGCGCATTTTCTTGATAAGGTTATAACCATTCATCAACGGCATTTCCAGATCAGTGACGACCAGGTCAATATCCTGATCCTCGAATGCCAGGCGCAATGCCTCCTTACCATTGGTCGCTTCAATGGTGTCAAACTCATCGCCTACCGCCCGCGCCAGCGTTGCCCGGATAGTGGCTGAATCATCCACGATCAACAATTTGGGCTTTCGCGCTGGCATAGACGCTTCCGCCGGCGCTTCATCAGCGTACCAGCTGATTGTTTCGTTCCCGTTATACATACCCACTTCTACACACCCAGTCCTGATACTTTTAAGTATAGGCGTATCTATTGGCAAAATTCGTATTTAAGTGTTTTAGTAACCACTAAACTGGAATTATGCTCAATAATATATCGGATCAATCCGCTGAATGTTTACTACACCATGTAGATAAAAAACAGCACATTGATTACAAGCAACTGTTTTAGAAAGATTTGTGGTCACCAGGTGAAGGAAACCGGCCAAATGGAATCTGCCGCGGCAGGGTGATTCACACAAAATTCCGACCACAGCTGCGCATAGGTATTTCGCGACTGCGGGTGAATTTCTCGCGGGGCAACCTCGGCCAAAGGTCCTAATACAAATGCATAATGCAGGATCTCCTTGCGGGGGACATCCAGACCCTGATCATGTAAGTCCAGGTCGTCAAACAGCAACAGGTCCAGGTCCAGTGTCCGGGCACTGAACTTTTTCTCGTCACGGGTGCGGCCATGCTGTTGTTCGATACGATGCAGGGTATCAGAGACCTGGAAGGGGTCATCAGCATCAAACCCCACAACCAGGTTATAAAAGTTATCCCCTTCGAAACCAACAGCGATGCTCTCGTATACGGAAGATTTTATCAGGTTACTGAATTCATTTTCTAGCACGCTAATGCACGATCGAATCATGGCATCACGATCGATATTACTCCCCACACTGACATACACCCTGGTCATGACGTTCCTTGCGTGGTCAATCTGGGCGGGTTCCGCGCTCGATCACGACGCCCACGTCACCGGCGTAACGTACCGCGCCCGGCTTATTGAGTTTAACCCGAACCCAGGGAATGGCAAATTCATTGATGCATATTTCCGCAATACGTTCGGCCAGGGTTTCCACCAGCTGAAATTCACTGGCCTCCACAAACTCAATTAATCGTTTGGCAACGGATTTATAATTTACCGTATCATCGATATCGTCTGTCGCCGCGGCCTTGCGAATATCCGCCGCCATGTGCAGATCCAGACGCACTTTTTGTTTAACGCGGCGTTCCCAGTCAAAAATACCGATAATGGTTTCTATTTCCAGATCATTTAAATAAATAATATCCATTGATAATCCCGGCTCATTCACCAACCATTTGTTTACTTTTTTCCGCAATAAGCGTTTGCGTACTTCACTGTCTCGTCCCGGTAAAGCCACCCGTTCTGGTATTTGTCGTGCCGTTGTAATCATCAAAACGACATTTTTTATCTCAAAAACTTACGCAATAGCGTACTTCCCTGATAATATCGCCAAAACAATCACACAATGGATATACTATAACGATTTCAAAGGGGCTACGCACGTTACACAATGCGGCAACCTGGACAACATACAATATAATGCATCGTAAAAATCATAATAACTGTTGTTAAGCAACCATGTGTTAAACAGCCATGACCGAACCGAATCCCGTTTTTTTCAGCCTTGTGGTCATTGCCTACCTGATGGGCTCTCTCTCAACAGCCATTATCGTTTGCAAGGCGATGGGATTACCCGATCCGCGCACTGAAGGCTCACAAAACCCGGGAGCCACCAACGTGTTGCGCTTTGGCGGCAAAAAAGCCGCGGCCATTACCCTGGCCGGTGATGCCTTAAAAGGTTTGATCCCGGTACTCATCGGCCACGCCCTGCAGCTGAATATCTCCCAACTGGGTATCATTGGCTTCGCCGCCTTTCTGGGGCACCTGTACCCGGTATTCTTCTCATTCCGTGGCGGCAAAGGCGTAGCGACAGCGTTCGGCGCCATCGTGGGTATATCCTGGCTAACCGGCCTGGCGGTGCTGGGCACCTGGCTGGTAATGGCGCGCCTGTTTAACATTTCCTCCCTGGCGGCACTCACCGCGGCGGCCCTGGCGCCCCTGTATTTCTGGCTCATCGAACCGGATATTCCGCTGCTCGTCACGGCGATTCTCATGAGCGTCATATTGATATTGCGCCACCACAGCAACATCCGGAAGCTGCTGCAGGGCAAGGAAGGTAGAATCCGCGATCAGGACTGATCTCGGCGTACGCCCGGATAACGATCTATTTTTCAATAAGTTACACCCCTCCCACAGACATATTACCCATCAAAAATTAAGGTTTTTACGGTCGCTCAGCATAAAGGAACCTTGCATCGACGCCGATACCTTAATTAGGAAAATGGTAATCACACCAAAGACTTGGAACTATGTCACAACTGGTGCTACACCCCACATCCACGGCCCAATGGCACTCGCTGGTATGCGAGGCAGAACAGGCCGCCAACGTTTACCTGGACGAAGAACTGCAAAGTTACCTGGTCTTCCTGCTGATGCGCTTTTTAAGCAAGCCGGATATCGCCGGCCGGGTTCTTGCCCTGGATTACATTGATAGCCTGCTGGCCGATGGCCGCCAGCAGCAGGACAAACTCCGGGACGTGGGTGACGTTTGCCTGATCCACGCCGGTTTTTTTCCGCGCCGGGCCAGGCGCAAACGGGTCAGTGAACAGTATTTTATTGACCTGGGCAGCGGTGCCTATCAGCACCTCGCCGTGGTCATGGAAAACCAGGTCGCCGATCTCTTCTACCGTCTCCACGAGTCATTTGTCCCGATCCGTGACCTGCTGCGTGCCATGCGCAAGCTCGATCCCGACCCAGGTCCCACCTATAACCCCACTACCACACTGGCAATGACGCCCCGCATTAAACACTAACACCACCATCACCGGATTCGATAAATACTAGCCAGCAAAGCTGCGCCGTTTGCGTTAAAATAGATTCTGCAATTCAATAACATCGACCATTTTCCGGCTGTAAATCACCATGACAACACAACGCAAAGCGATCGCCCTGATCTCCGGCGGCCTGGATTCCATGCTGGCGGCCAAAGTCATGCTTGAACAGGGCATTCATGTGGAGGGCATCAACTTCTTCACCGGTTTTTGCGTGGAAGGCCACACCCATGCCATTCGCAAAAAGGACAAGGCCAGGCCCAAACGCAATAACGCGCTATGGGTGGCGGAACAGCTGGGTATTAAACTACACATTGTCGATGTGATTGAACCTTACAAAGACGTGGTATTAAATCCCAGGCACGGTTATGGCGCCAACTTAAATCCCTGCCTGGACTGCAAAGGCTTTATGGTTAATAAGGCCTACGAATGGATTCAGCAGCACGACTTTGATTTCATTATTACCGGCGAAGTCATCGGCCAGCGACCCATGTCGCAACGCAAGGACACCATGCCGGTCGTGCAAAAGGAATCCGGCGCCGGCGACCGCTTACTTCGCCCGCTATGCGCTAAATTTTTACCCCCCACCTTGCCCGAACGTGAAGGCTGGGTGAACCGCGAAAACCTGTACGACTTCTCCGGCCGCAGCCGCAAACCGCAAATGGCCCTGGCGCAGCAGTTTGGTTTTACAGAGTACGCACAACCGGCCGGTGGTTGTTGTTTCTTAACGGACGCCGCGTATTCCAAGAAACTGTCGGACCTTTGGCAAGCCCGGGGCACGCGTGAATACGAACTGGACGACATTATGCTGCTTAAGATAGGGCGGCATTTACGGCCGCGGGAAAACTTTAAAGTCATCATCAGCCGCGAGGAAGGTGAAACTCGTTTTCTGGAAGGCTACCGCAAATCTTTCACGCACCTGCGCACCACCAGCCACAGCGGGCCCCTGGCGCTCATCGATGGTAAAGCCAATACGGATGACTTACACTTGGCGGCCCGCCTGGTGGCCCGCTACAGCCAGGGACGCGATGCCGAGCGGGTGGATATTGCCATTCATCATGAAGACGGCAATGAGGAACAGATATCGGTAACACCCTTGAAACAGGACGAAATCCCACAGTCGTGGCATATATGAAACAACACCAACTGGACGCACGCCACATCCTCTGCCCCTTGCCGGTGATTCGCACGCAAAACGCGGTTCAGGAACTTACCAAAGGCGACCGGCTAACCGTTGTGTGCACCGATCCCGGCGCGCTCAATGATATTCCCATGTGGTCGCGTATTAATGGCCACAAAGTGTTAGAGACCCACACCGAGAACGACGAAATCATCATTACCATAGAGGTGGACGGTCTTGGCGCATAAACATCCTCACCACCATCACCACCAGCTGGTGGAACCGGATAATGGTGGGCTGACCAGTTCCGACCGCTACCGGGAAACAAAAAAAGTTACCCTGGTGGGCGCAGCCATCAACCTGTTTCTGTCCATCATCAAAATCCTGTTCGGTTACATTGCTCAGTCGCAATCACTCATCGCCGACGGCATTCATTCGTTATCGGATTTAATCAGCGACGGGTTGGTATTATTCGCCGCCAAACACTCGCACCGCGCGGCGGACGAAGACCACCCTTATGGCCATGGCCGTTTTGAAACGGTGGTAACGGTGGCGCTAGGGTTGTTACTGATCGCGGTCGCATTCGGCCTGGCGGTAGACGCGGTACGCCGCATCCTGGAACCGGACAGCCTGATGCACCCGGGCGTGCTCGCGTTAGTGGTCGCGGGCATATCCATTGGCGCCAACGAGTTTCTTTATCAGTACACCATTCATATTGGCAATAAATTTAATTCCAACATGTTGCGCGCCAATGCCTGGCACCATCGCAGCGATGCCATCTCATCGGTGATCGTGCTGGCCGGTGTAGGCGGCACCATGCTGGGCTTTCAGTACCTGGACGCCATGGCCGCCATTGGCGTTTCCCTGATGATCGTGAAGATCGGCTGGGACTTAAGCGTGCAAAGTGTGCGCGAGCTGGTGGACACCGCACTGGAACCGGAAGAGGTCAGCTCCATTAATGAAACCATCATGAATGTGGACGGCGTACGCGAACTGCACAGCCTGCGTTCCCGCCGCATGGGTGGCGAGGCCCTGGTGGATGTTCATGTGCTGGTGAGTCCCAAGGTGAGCGTTTCTGAAGGTCACCACATCGGTGAAAAGGTCCGTAAAGAAGTCGTTAAACAAATTGATGATGTCACCGACGTCATGGTTCACATCGACCCGGAAGATGATGAAATTATGGCCCGCGGCGACCATTTACCCCAGCGCGAGCAACTCATTGAAAACCTGAAACAATCCTGGTCAGAGATCCCCGAAGCAAAATTCGTCGATAATATTACGCTGCATTATCTGGACGGGAAAATTCATGTGGAGTTAACATTACCTCTCGACAAGATGGGGAGCCAGTCTCACGCCTCGGAAGTCGCCGGCCGGTTGTCAGAAGCAACACTGCAAGATGAAAACATTGTCGACGCTAAAGTGCTGTTTCACTAAATGCACCATAATGGTGCTTTCCGCGAAACAGCGCACTTAAATAGTGCATTTATAGCCACCAACATCGGCCAACCATGCAATAACTATCTGTATAATATAGAGTTTTTCCGTGGCACATTATCTGCACCACGGGCAGGCAGGATTGTTTTGAATCGATTGCTCTAAAGATTTCACAACACCAAAAACTACATTATTGAATGACTGAGGAGGTTTGTAATGTCCGCAAGTGACGTTTTATCCATGATGAAAGAAAAAGACGTGAAGTTTGTAGATTTCCGCTTCACCGATACCCGGGGCAAGGAGCAGCATGTAACTGTTCCCAGCCACACCATCGATGAAGACGTTTTTACCGATGGCAAAATGTTCGATGGTTCCTCCATCTCCGGCTGGAAAGGCATCAATGAGTCCGACATGATTCTGCAGCCCGACCCGGAGACGGCTGTGATGGATCCCTTCTCTGATGAAAACACCCTGATTATTCGTTGCAACGTGGTTGAACCGACAACGGGCCAGGGCTATGAGCGTGACCCGCGCTCTGTGGCGTTGCGTGCAGAAGCTTACCTGAAATCCACCGGTATTGCGGATACCTGTTACTTTGGTCCCGAACCCGAATTTTTCATCCTGGATGATGTTCGCTGGGGCGTCGATATGAGTGGCGCGTTTTACAAAGTGGACTCCGAAGAATCCGAGTGGAACTCCGAGCGCGTCTACGAAGACGGCAACATCGGCCACCGCCCCGGCGTCAAAGGCGGTTACTTCCCCGTACCACCGGTGGACTCCTTACACGATATTCGTTCCGCCATGTGCCTGGCCATGGAAGAAATGGGACTGGAAACCGAAGTTCATCACCACGAAGTGGCCACTGCCGGTCAATGTGAAATCGGCACCAAGTTCGACACCATGGTCAAACGTGCTGACGGCAACCAGATCCTGAAATACGTGGTTCATAACGTGGCTCACGCTTACGGTAAAACGGCCACCTTCATGCCCAAGCCGCTGGTAGGTGACAACGGTAACGGCATGCACTGCCACCAGTCACTGGCCAAAGACGGTGAAAACATCTTTTCCGGTAATGAATACGGCGGTCTGTCTGAAACCGCGCTGTTTTACATCGGCGGCATCATCAAGCACGCCCGTGCCCTGAACGCGTTCACCAACGCATCCACCAACAGCTACAAGCGTCTGGTTCCGGGTTTTGAAGCACCGGTTATGCTGGCCTACTCTGCCCGTAACCGTTCCGCGTCGATTCGTATACCGTATGTATCCAACCCGAAAGGACGCCGTATCGAGGTACGTTTCCCGGATCCCACCGCTAATCCGTACCTGGCTTTCGCGGCCATGATGATGGCGGGCCTTGATGGTATCCAGAACAAGATCCATCCCGGTGAAGCCATGGACAAAGACCTGTACGATCTGCCGCCGGAAGAAGAAGCGGAAATCCCACAGGTTTGTTTCTCACTGGATCAAGCCCTGGATGCACTGAATGCCGACCGGGCCTTCCTGACCACGGGCGGTGTATTCACCGACGACATGATCGATGCTTACATTGACCTGAAGATGGAGGAAGTCACCCAGTTGCGCATGGCCACGCACCCGGTGGAATTCGACCTGTACTACAGCCTGTAAGCACGGCCATATCATTCGGGCCATCGATTACCGGCCCATTGATGATAAAGATCATGCCCCCGGAAACGGGGGCATTTTTTTGCCCTGATGATTTGTTCGATTACGTCCATTTTGTCAATCCCACCACAAGCGGGCCCGCTGTCATCAAACTAATATTCCTGACCTGGGTCTAATTTTAAAACGCGCGCCTTCAGGTGTTTGTTTTGCTTTGGTATTTGTTTCACTTTTCATTTTGTTTTTAACGGAAAAAGGGCTAATCTATTGGCTATGATCTTATCCACCATCATTCGTGCAACAGTTGCCGCATTGCTGCTAGGCCTGGCCACCACCGCGGTACAGGCCGAGGTATACAAACACGTTGACGAAAACGGCAACGTCATACGCTATTCCGACCAGCCGCAAAACCCGGGCGACAAGCCCATCAACGTCCCGCCACCGGCCATGACGTTTGATTCCAAGCCACCGAAGACTACGACATTTAGCACACCGTCCAGTAGTGAACGCAAGAAAGAGAAATCGGAAACCCTGGACACAACCTATAGCGCGGTTACCTTTGTTAAACCGGATAACGATGAAGCCATCCGGGCCAATGGCGGAGTTTTTCCCGTCACTGTCGCCTCGCAACCGGCACTGAATACCACAGCGGGCCACCGCTACGTAGTAGTCGTCGACGGCGAAAAGCACCAAAGCAGCGACAGCGCTACCTTTGACCTGGAAAACATGGACCGCGGCACCCATTCCATCAAGGTGCAAATTGAAAACCAGAAGGGTAACGTTCTGGCCAGTTCCTCCAGTATCAAAATCCACGTATTAAGAGCCTCCGTGCGCAAAACTCCCCGTTCCAGATGAACTCCTTTACCCTCTCCCCGTAAAAGCACTGATATTGCCCACGTCAGAGTGATAAAGTTCAGACAATGCACCAAATTAGTGCAATAATGTTATACTGAGAATCCGTATTTTGGGTTCATTTTATACAGTCAGTGCGCACGAACTTGTCTGAAATCGATTCTGCCTCTCTTCCAAAAACTTTAACCTATTGATTAATATAATTATTTAAATCCATCAGCGATAGCGATAAATCAGATTTGTCCGTTTTCTGGAAATTGGTTTGGAAATTGCTATCAATAATAAAAGGCGCCGAACGTGATACAAGATATTGATTTATATAAACAAATTGTTGAGGGGTTAACAAACGCGGTTCTGCTATTGAACAGCGACCTGAAGCTCGAGTACGTCAATCCGGCCGGTGAAATCCTGTTTGATATGAGCTACCGGCGAATTAAGGGGATGGAAATCAACGAGCTGTTTTCCAGCAACAGCGAGCTTATTGACGAAATACAAGAAGCAATGCAGTCGGGGAACCCCTTCACCCAGCGCGAAATGGAACTCACCGTGTTACACCGGCAGGTGTTGACCGTGGACTGTGTAGTGACACCGTTACTGGATATCAAAAACAAAAGTGACACAAACAAACGTGTGATGTTGATCGAACTGTACAACCTGAACCATGGCATCCGCTCGCGGGAGGAGCACAACTTCGTGCAGAACAACGCCATGCGCGCCATGATTCGTGGCCTGGCCCATGAAATCAAAAACCCCCTGGGTGGGCTACGCGGCGCAGCACAGTTACTGGAGCGCGAACTTCACGAAGAAAGCCTGAAGGAATTCACCAACGTCATCATCGGCGAGGCTGACCGGTTACGCAACCTGGTAAACCGCCTGCTGGGACCCAACACCCCACCCCAGCGGCAGCAGATCAATATCCACGAAGTGACCGAACACGTTACCCAGCTACTTAACGCCGACAAACCTGAAAAGGTCGCCGTGGTACATGATTACGATCCCAGTGTGCCGGAAATCGAGGCCGACCGTGACCAGTTGATCCAGGCGGTGCTGAACATCTCCATGAACGCCCTGCGGGCCGTAAATGGCGAAGGGACCATTACCTTTAGAACGCGCACCAGGCGCCAGGTAACTATTGGTCAAACCAGGCATAAGCTGGTTTGCCAGATCGACATTATTGATGACGGGCAAGGAATCCCGGAAAACATGCTGGAAACCATTTTCTATCCCATGGTCACCAGTGAAGCGGACGGCAGCGGCCTGGGACTATCCATCTCCCAGTCACTGGTACAGCAACACCACGGCACCATCCAGTGCAAAAGCAAGCCGGGCCGAACCGTATTCAGTATTTTGATACCGATTAACGTATCGTAACTCTATTAATTAAGTTGAGTAACCAACAATGAACAGCACAGCCGCGACAAACTTTAACGATGACAGCCTGAACAAAAAAAGCGTCTGGGTGGTCGATGATGACCGTTCCATACGCTGGGTACTGGAACGCGCGCTCAAGCAGGCCGGCATGGAGGTGGAAACCTTCGACAACGCCAGGCGGGTGCTGCAGGAAATCACCCATCGTAAACCGAATGCCATTATTACTGATATTCGCATGCCGGGTATCGACGGCTTAACGCTGTTAAGCCAGCTTCACGAACAGGCGGCCGACCTCCCCGTTATTATCATGACCGCGCACTCGGACCTGGACAGCGCCGTATCGGCATATCAGGGCGGTGCGTTTGAATACCTGCCAAAACCCTTTGACGTCGATGACGCTATTGAACTGGTCAGCCGCGCCATCCAGCATTCACAAAACAAGCAACCGGAAACAACTATCGGGGAACAGGCTCAAACACCGGAAATCATTGGCGAAGCCGCTTCCATGCAGGAGGTATTTCGGGCCATCGGCCGGTTGTCCGGTTCCAAGATTACCGTACTCATTACCGGCCAGTCCGGTACGGGTAAGGAACTGGTGGCAAAGGCGTTGCACAAACACAGCCCCCGTGCCGCCCAGCCGTTTATAGCCCTGAACACCGCTGCTATTCCCAAGGACCTGCTGGAGTCGGAACTGTTCGGCCATGAAAAGGGCGCCTTTACCGGCGCCCAAAACCAGCGCAAGGGACGCTTTGAACAGGCCGATGGCGGCACCTTATTCCTCGACGAAATCGGTGACATGCCCGCCGACCTCCAAACCCGTTTACTGCGGGTGCTGGCCGATGGCGAATTTTACCGCGTAGGTGGACACACACCGATTAAAGTCGATGTACGTATCATTGCCGCCACTCACCAGGACTTACAAAACGGCGTACAGGCCGGCAAGTTTCGTGAAGACTTGTTCCATCGCCTGAACGTCATTCGTATTCACATGCCACCGCTAAGAGACCGGCAGGAAGACATTCCGCTGCTGATGAAACACTTTCTGGAGCTGGCGGCTAAAGAACTGAACATGGAAGTGAAGCAACTGGACAAGGAAACGGAAACCTACCTTTCGCAACTGGACTGGCCCGGTAATGTACGGCAACTGGAAAATACCTGCCGCTGGTTGACTGTTATGTCACCAGGGAAAGTCATCCACATGGAAGACCTGCCACCGGAGCTGCTGGAACGCACCAAAACCACCGGCGAAGACAGCGACTGGGAAAACGCCTTAAAGCGCTGGGCCAACCAGCAATTGAGCCGCGGCGAGCAAACCATATTGCACAGCGCCGTACCCCGGTTCGAACAAATCATGATAGAAACCGCGTTACAACACACCGGCGGCCGCCGTCAGGATGCCGCCAAGTTACTTGGCTGGGGACGCAACACCCTGACCCGGAAAATAAAAGAACTGGGCATGGAAAAAGATAAGGAAGAAATGGTGGGAGAAGGGTAATTATACCCTTCTCCCACTTTTGATCCGCGCTAATCCCTCCTGGGCATTACCCCCACACAGGATTTGTCACTCAGCTGTCATTGCCAAAAGCGCAAAGCTTTTGCCCGAAATCTAGTGTTTTTTCACGTCCTTACCGGATACTGACCTAATTTACTTACCCTTTTCATAAACTTTATATACAATCTATTATCCAAGTCCGGATGCCTAGCATTCGCAGTAACGCGCATTCACACTAATAAACTTTTGACAGGTCAGAATCATGATTCAAAAAAACAAAATAATGATAGTAGCTTCATTGATACTGTTATTGACACTCAACGCCTGCAGCAACGGCGGCGATAACAACGGTAATACAAATTTCACGACGCTGGCCTGCACTTCAACGGCCAACGACAGCAGCTACAATGGATCAACCATTGATCGCATCCATTCCGAAGACGTTCCACCCAACACCTATGAAGAAATAATAGATGTTCGCACCGGCGTCAACATAGACTACATGGTCCACACACATCCCAGCCCTAAAGCCTTGTTAATTCTAATTGCCGGCGGACAACTAAATGCCCAGATAGAAGGCACCGACGGCAACCAGGCCACCAACGCCAGCGGCAACTTCCTCGTGCGCTCCGCGCATTTGTTTGCACAACAGGGGTATAAAGTCGTAACCATCGACCGGCCCAGTGATTATCTTGACTATACATTGGGATCTACCTCTGGTCGCGCCCTGGACAACTACCGGACATCCTCAACGCACTTCACGGACCTGCAAGCCATTATCGCTGCGGAAAACTCAACCCTGGGCCTGCCCGTCGCTATTGCCGGAACCAGCCGTGGCACCATATCCGCGGTGGCGCAACACAATATCGCTGATTACGTCCTGTTGTCGGCGCCGATAACAACCGGCAACGGATCACCCATCGGGACCGCGGGCGTCATGCCCAGTGATGTTGGTTCAAAACCGGTCCATATCATGTGGCATGCACAGGATGGCTGCTTTGTATCGCCACCAGAAAATGCCATCAACCTCGTCGACGATTTCACCAATGCCACGGGAGTACAAGTTACCGGGGGAATCAATCATCCAGAACTGGCGACCAGACTGAACAACAAGGAATGTGATGGATCCAAAACCTACCACGGATTCTCAGGCATCGAATCGTGCGTGGTTGAAAACGCCACCGACTGGCTCGACCAGCAATTAAACATGTAACCCAGTTTGACGTGTCGCAACAGAAACCCTGGATCCGGCAATCCCGGATCCAGGGCTCACATAAAACAACAAATCGCTTCAGTGATAAAAGCTGTATTTTGGTATACACCAATGCGATGAATACAGCCCGCGTATTATCAATGTTAATCTTCCCACACGAAAAACGCGCAGAAAGCCAGCGCAAAGCTCAAATGCATATTAATACCGCTTTTTGGTAAACTATCCCTCTACCGCCATTAACGGGCCTGCGCCATCCAGACAGCTCACAATTATTCGCTATAAGTCTCTGAATTTTGCTACACTTTTCAAATATATTGCCATCGGTTGGTAGCGCAGCCGACCGGCGGCTGACGCACCATCGGAGATTTAGAAACACCGATTTTTGCCTGGGCTCAATTGCCAGCTGGGAAACTTAAATATTTTCAAATGAGCATCGAATATAAAATAAATGCACCCGTATCCGTTGACCAATTCATTGAGTTGTTAAGGGATTCCACGCTAGGAGAAAGAAGACCAGTCGATGATCGCGAGTGCATGGAAGGCATGATTAATAACAGCAATCTGGTAGTTACCGCCTGGAACGCAGGAGAACTTATTGGAATCGCCCGCTCCATGACGGATTTTCATTACGCCTGTTACATGTCAGATCTTGCAGTATCAAAAAAGTACCAAAGAAATGGCATTGGAAGAAAGCTGCAAGTCACTACACAAGCGCAGTTAGGCCCAAGATGTAAGTTAATTTTAGTAGCAGCTCCGGCGGCTGACTCATATTACGAGCATATCGGTTTCACCAACAATCAAAGGTGCTGGATTCTTGAACGTGACCAACGTATTAGCGGCTAACCAACGAGCCGCCTTAATATGGCGCCGTGTCAATATGTCACGTCACGAACTAACGCTAATCGATCGATCTATGGTTACTTATGAACCTATTGTTGAGAAATAAGACACTGTTACAAAAATGATAAGACACCTGTTATTTATAGCGATATTACTGCAAAGCCAGCCATTGATTGCTGCCGTGAGGATGCAGTTTAAGAACGCGGATGGTACAACCAACTGGCAGCATGTTGCCAACTGGTCCGGCGGTACACTGATCCTGTTATTGTCAGCGGCGGTCATAACGCTATTCATCACGCGGCGAAAATTACGCAAGTCCAATTTGGCACTACAAAAGATTCGTGGCGAACTCGAGCTGCGTGTTCAGGAACGCACGGCGACACTGGATGAGTCAAACCGGTTACTAAAAGAATCCAACAAACTGCTGGAAAACGAGATAAACATGCACGTAGGCACCACGTATAGACTGCGTGCTTCAGAGGCCTACATAAAGAACATACTGGAATCAATGCCGCTCATGTTGGTAGGCATCAATAAGGATGGAAAGATTACCCAATGGAATAAGCGGGCGGAAGATGTTTCCGGAATAAAAGCGGAAAATATATTAGACAAAAACCTGTGGGATGCCTACCCGGCAATTACCGTATCGCCGGAACAGGTGAACGATACCATCGCAAAAAATGAAACAACCACCATTAAACATACGCAACACGGGCAATATTGTTTTGATATCACTATCTACCCACTTCAGGGCCAGATTGAGCCCGGTGTCGTCATCCTGATTGATGATGTGACCAAGAAAATGATGGCTGAAAACATGCTGATTCAAAATGACAAAATGTCATCCATGGGCGAGCTGGCGTCGTCTATGGCCCATGACATAAACACGCCACTGCAGTCCATTTTATTCGACTTAAGAACCTTTCAGCATTTGGTGGCCAACAGCCGTCAGTACATTAATGAAACCAATAACAATGGTACGCCGG
>JASFMT010000022.1:0-17375 GCA_050117455.1 Gammaproteobacteria bacterium
ACCTAACACCAGTGTAATGCCAACTACAAAATACTTTCTCATGAGTCATCTCCTGTCATGGTCGGGTGGTCGTTTTACGGTGCGCCACATCGCATCAGCTGGTGCGATGTGGCGCATAACCAGGGCGCCGACTTAAGCCGCTTGCGCTTCCATCTTTTCCTGATAACTGCCGGTACTGGCCAGGCTGTTAAGCCTGGCGCGCTGCAACAGTATTTTGCGCGCTTCGTCTGCGTTCGCCGGTTCACCTTTCCAGGTTTCCAGTGCCGGGTGTTGTAAAGCCCTGGCATAGGAGAATGTCAGCTTCCACGGTGAATGCCGCTCTTTTGCCTTAATATTAATCGCGTTTAAGTGTGCCGTTGCTTCTTCGTCACTCTGGCCGCCGGACAGAAAGGCAATGCCGGGAACCGCTGCCGGTACCGTCGTGCTGAGGCACTCCAGTGTCCGGTCGGCGACTTCATCCACCGGCGCTCGCGTTGATGCCTCCGTACCGGAGATAACCATGCTGGGTTTCAACACTATACCACTGAATGCGACACCCTGGCGATATAGTTGTTCGAAGACGGTGCGTTGGGTTTCAACGGTCACGCTATAACAACGCTCGATTGAGTGATTACCGTTGATGAGCACCTCCGGTTCAACGATCGGTACCAGGTTTGCTTCCTGGCACAACATGGCATAGCGGGCAAGGGCGTGCGCATTGGACTCAATACATGCCCGGCTCGGTAAACTATTGCCGTCAATCGTTATCACGGCGCGCCATTTGCAGAATTTAGCGCCGAATGAGACATATTCAGCTAAACGCTCTCGCAGGCCGTCCAGGCCTTCGGTTACTTTTTCGCTTTCATGACCTGCCAGGTCCTTGGCACCGGTGTCAACCTTGATCCCGGCGATAATACCCTGTTGTTTCATGAGGTCCGGGAATGGCGTACCATCGCTGGTTTTCTGGCGAATGGTTTCATCGTACAAGATAGCGCCACTAATGTATTTCCCAAGATCAGGGGTGCCTAACAGCATGGTGCGGTAATTAATCCGGTTGTCTTCTGTGTTTTCCACGCCGACGCCTTCAAGGCGTTTGCCACAGGTGGGGGTACTTTCGTCCATGGCTAAAATACCTTTGCCGTCCTGGACCATTGCTTGTGCAGTTTTCTGTAACTCTTTCAAGTCCATAGTGATTACTCCCGTCATATTTACGAATCAACAAAGAATATAATGATTCAAGCTGGTATCTCGACGGCGTTTTGTACATGAGTTGTATGCGGGCTTACCGCACTTTCCACTAGCTTTACATATAGTTCAACATATGTGGTTCAACGCATCGCCGTTGTTTAAAAAGATATGTAACAACCCGGTGAACCGCGGCCAAAGTCAGCAAATATAGGTCAGTAAACATACGGCACCGGAGGTTATCCTTTTGTTCTTGTTGGTTCGTGGTTCTTGATGTCTGTTGGCCGGACTATTGTGAAATTCGCAAAGAAAAACTGCATTGCGTTTTCTCAATAGAATCGCAGTGCTGCGTCAAAATTGAGACGGATTCGGCCTGCACCTTTAGCTTCATTAAAACCTTTGATTCTGTATCGGTATTTTTTGGAAGGTAAATCTTCCATATTAAGAAGGTTCCGGCGTGACAAGCGATCATACGGGTTTTGCGGTATTTCAATGACGTTATTTCATTGATCCTTTTTACTATCAATATACTTTACAGATTTATAAAGCTTATAAAATTGCCGCGGGAGAAAATGCAGCAACTAATGCAAATGCAAAGGAGGTTGATATGACTGTGGCGGAAAGAAACATTACACCATGGCTGGTTGATGCAAAAGACTTTCCGAAAGCCGGGTCGCGAAAAGATCAAATGAAGTTTCTGTTACGTTATGCGGTATTGGCCCCATCGTTTTATAACTCCCAACCGTGGCAGTTTGAGATCGACGATAAAACAGAAGAAATCAACGTTTATGCGGACAAGAATAACTGGTTCAGAGTCGCCGACCCGGACAAACGGGAACTCTACGTGAGCATCGGCTGTGCGCTCGAGAATCTGCTTATCGCAGCGGATTATTTTCAATTGGGGCATCAAACCGCATACTTTCCCGATTTAAACAATGAAGACTGGGTCGCCAATATCCGCATTGTGGAAGCAGACCGGTCTTTGGGGCCACGGTCGCCGGAATTATTTGATGCCATTACTGACCGGCGGACCAACTATAAGCTTTATGATAACAAGCCGCTGGTAAGCGATCATGTGAAACGCATCCGCAAATTCTTAACGGAAATTGAATATAAGGTCTACCTGGATATCTCGGATGATCCCGATGTGAAAGCGCAAATGGATCGCCTGATTGGCAATGGCAAGGCGGCCTTTTTTACCAACGACGAGTTTCGCCACGAGCTTAAAAGCTGGATTGAACGCGGCGATTTTGGCAGTCAATGGCTGGCGGGGAAAAGCAGGAAAGTCGATGCCGGAGACCCGCAGTTGGGCGAAAAATTTGCCGACAATGAGCAACAGATTGTGGACAGTGCCCCGGCCGTTGCCATATTGAGTTCTGAATATGACAATCGTATTTCACAAGTGAAAGTGGGGCAAACCTTTGAACGAATTAGTCTGGAAGGCACGTTACTGGGACTGCAGATTCATCCTATGTACCAGTTGATGGAAATTCCGGAGTTAAAAACCCACTTGCAGGGGCTGTTTCCGGAGATGAAGGGATATCCACAGCTGGTGTTCTCAATGGGTTATACCGAGCCGGTGAAAGAGTCTACTCCCCGTAAACCCGTGGAAGACGTGTTGATATAGGACGCATCAATAAAATTATGGAAACGATATAGTTGCGCTAAGCTGTTGTATCATGGCAAAAACCCATCGCGCGCCATCCGGGCCCGGTGGGTTTTTTCGTGGCGACGACAGTTGCGGCTATAAATGCCATTGCTTTATCTGGTATTATTAGAAAAATCATAACGATAGGTTATCTGAACCGGATGACCAGCGGGTGAGTGGTCGGCGCGGATACAGGGTTATGTCTTAACTGAAACGAGGCGCCTGGCGGCGGCATTGGGCTAGGGCAAAGGGAATGACCTCAACAGCCTGTTCAAATAATAATCTATAAACTCCTGGAAAAAATAATGCTTAATGACGTATTGCGCAAATTTGATCTCGATTTCGATGGGTTGTTTCAGGTCGACGGCCTGAAACGGCTGGATGAACAATTTCTCGATTTTCTCGATCAAACCGATCCACAATTACAGAAGCAATTGCGGGACTACCGCCAGGATAAGCTTGAATTGTCAGCGATTGAAACCAGTGAACTGCTACTGGAAATCGCGCCCCACGTGAATACCTTTATTACTCACCTGTTTGCGATTGAGGCCGACGCGCAATCCCTGCAAACGTCCACGGTGAGTCACAATGTGGTGATGGAATTTAAACAGACATTTGTCCAGCGACGGGCGCGGCGTTACCGGGGCAAGATTACGGAATCCTTTCACGCTTTGGACCAGTGGCTGACCGGGCAACTTAAGCAGGCGGATTTGCCGGATGACGACCGTGAGTACGCGACAGCTATGTGGGCGCAACAATTGTTGCAGGATGAGGAAAACAACAAATCAGCAATCGACTCGTTGACTCAATGGTGCGCGTTGGGGTTAAAAGATGCCGATGGCCAACACGCGTTACGGCACTGGGTGAGTTTTCAACTGCCGCAACGTATTGATCATGCCCACCTGGTACCGCTGGAAACCCTGACGGTTGGAAATAACAAGGCGCTGCAAACACAGCCAGCGAGAAGACGCCAGCGTGACGGGTTTCAACTGACCGATCATCGCATGGATGCCAGGGACGTTCAGGATCAGGTGCATTATTGTATTTACTGTCACACAAAGGACGGGGACTTTTGCAGCAAAGGATTTCCGGAAAAGAAAGGGGAACCGGCGTTAGGATATAAAGTTGACCCGTTGGATGTAACGTTGACCGGGTGTCCGCTGGATGAAAAAATTTCTGAAATGCACGTGTTAAAACGAGATGGTTATAGCATCGCCGCGTTAGCCATGGCCATGGTGGACAATCCCATGGTGCCGGCCACCGGTCACCGCATTTGCAACGACTGCATGAAGGGCTGTATATACCAGAAACAGGATCCGGTTAACATTCCACAAATCGAAACCCGTGTACTGACCGATGTATTGCAGTTGCCCTGGGGCGTGGAAATTTATGATTTGTTGACGCGCTGGAATCCATTACGGCAAAGGCAATATGTGCCGCAAAACTACAACGGACGAAAAGTGTTAATTGCCGGTATGGGGCCAGCGGGTTTTACCATGGCCCACCATCTTACGATGGAAGGTTGTGCCGTCGTCGGTATCGATGGCCTGAAGATCGAGCCATTGCCCAGAGAACTGCTGGAGCAACCGGTGAAAAACTGGTCGCAGCTGGAAGAGTCGCTGGATGAGCGTATTTTGCTGGGGTTTGGCGGTGTGGCGGAATACGGTATTACCGTTCGCTGGGATAAAAATTTCCTCAAACTGATCTACCTGACGCTGGCCAGGCGGCCGTTGTTTCAGGTATTTGGCGGTGTGCGTCTCGGCGGCACGATCACCATTGACGATGCCTGGGAACAGGGTTTTGACCATGTGTGCGTAGCCACCGGTACCGGATTGCCGCGGGTGATTCATATGGGAAACAGTCTGGCGCGCGGGATGCGTCAGGCCAATGATTTTCTAATGGCGCTGCAACTGACCGGTGCCGGTAAGCAAAGCAGTCTGGCGAATTTGCAGGTTCGCTTGCCCGCCGTGGTGATCGGCGGTGGGCTGACAGCCATTGATACGGCAACGGAGGTCCAGGCTTACTATATAAAGCAGGTGGAAAAGGTCCTGCACCGTTATGAAAAAATGGTGGCGGAATTCGGCGAAGACCGGGTACGGGGCGGCCTGAGTGACGAAGACCAGATTATCCTGGACGAATTTCTGGACCATGGCCGTGCCGTGCGGGCCGAACGGGAAAAAGCCAGGGCTAATAGTACCCAACCTGATTTGATTTCATTGTTGCGTCAATGGGGCGGTGTCACGTTGACTTACCGTAAAGGTATGAATGCATCACCGGCTTATGTGCGTAATCACGAAGAGATCGACAAGGCCATGCAGGAAGGTATTTATTATATGCAGGGCCTGGAACCGCTGCAGGCACAACTGGATGAGTACGGTCATGTGAAAGCGCAGGTGTTCCGGCGCATGCGTCAGGAAGAGGGGCGCTGGCTGGCGATGGATGATGAAGTAACGTTGCCGGCGCGGTCGATTTTCGTTGCTGCCGGCGCCATGCCCAATACCATTTATGAACAGGAACATCCCGGCACCTTTAAACTGGAACACAATCATTTTGTGCCGCATGTGCAACATCGCGACGGTATACAGCCCACCCGCGTTGCCGAGCATTGCAAGGCCGAGGAGTTCGGACCGTTTACCTCGTACAATAAAGATAGTCACTTTGTCAGTTTTATTGGCGACACCAATCCGGTGTTCCATGGCAGTGTTGTTAAAGCCATCGCGTCCGCCAAGCGCAGTTATCCAAAAATTGTGACTGCACTGGCGCATCGTCCGGTTGATAACGCCGGTAATGATTCCAGTTATCGGGAATTTCGCCAACGTATGGAACACCTGTTGCGCCCGCGCGTGGCCATGGTCCGGCGTGATAATCCGGCGATGACGGAAATATGGGTCAAGGCACCGATGGCGGCGCGAAATTTTCGACCCGGTCAGTTTTACCGGCTGCAAACCTTTGAGTCCACCAGCCCGATCGTCGAGGGAACGCGACTGCAGGTGCCGTTGCTGACAGTGAGCGGTACCGGGGTTAAGGACGACATGATTCGGTTGCTGGTATTGCAGTGGGGCGCCGGACCCCGCCTGGTGGGTCGGTTGCAACCGGATGATCCCATCGTGCTGATGGGGCCAACGGGCGCGCCCACGGATGTGCCCACGAATAAAACGATCATGGTTGTTGCCGGGCGCTGGGGTGCGGCGGTAATGCTGGACATCGGCGCGGCGTTACGAAAAGCGGGTAACCGTGTATTGTATGTGGCGGCATTTGGCCGCGCGCAGGATGTGGATCACCAGGATGAACTGGAAAAAGCCGCGGATCAAATTGTCTGGTGCACTGCCAGTGAACCGACGATAGAAGCCCGCCGTGAACAGGACATGAGCGTAGTGGCGACGGATATGGTGGATCTGGTGAAGCGATACGACAGGGGAGAGTTACCGGGGATCAGCGATTTGGCTATCAAGCTCAACGACGTGGACCGTATCATGGTCATGGGTGGTACCGGGCTGTTAATGGGTTTTCAGCAGGCATTGGGTGATAGTCTGCAATCCGTATTCAAACCCAATGTTGAAGCCATTGCCACCGTCGGCAGTCCCATGCAATGTATGTTAAAAGGTGTCTGCGCCCAGTGCCTGCAGTGGCAGATTGATCCGGAAACCGGTGAGCGAACCCGAGCCGTTTTTACCTGTGCCGGGCAGGATCAGCCGTTATCATGGGTTGATCTTGATAACCTTAGTGCCCGTCAAACACAAAACCGCATGCCGGACCGATTGAGTTCTTTGTGGCTGGATTATTTACTGTCCCGGGAAAACAATGCGCAACATTAAAAGATTGTGCGAAACATCGTTATTATTACCACAATAAGTTGTTAGGCTGATTAAAGACAAAAAATAACCGGTTGAAAGACAGTACAGTACAGTGTAGTCCAGTGCACTGACGTAAAGTTGGATAAGCATTTTCGCCGACCTGGCTAAATTAATGACCGTAGTATCGACGTCGATAACGAATAAACTGTTTCACGTTTCAGGAAGCCAACCATGACAACAGACCAGAACTACCGCTCAGAGCATGACAGTATGGGTGAAGTCAACGTCCCAAAAGACGCGCTGTATGGTGCGCAAACCCAGCGGGCCGTGGATAATTTCCCGATCAGCGGGTTAACCATGCCGCGTTCTTTCATCAGGGCAATGGGTCTGATTAAGGCTGCGGCGGCTGACACGAATGCGCAATTGGGCGAGCTTGAAAAAGCAATGGCGGAAGCGATCATCGCGGCGGCGGAAAAAGTGGCAAGCGGCGAGGTCGATCAGCATTTTCCAGTCGATGTGTTCCAGACGGGTTCCGGTACCAGCACTAACATGAATGCTAATGAAGTGATTGCGCGTCTCGCATCGGAACAGTTGGGTTCGACCGTTCATCCTAATGATCATGTTAACCGCGGACAAAGCAGCAATGATGTAATCCCAACCGCAATTCATGTGAGTGCTATGCTGGATTTAGCGGAATGTTTACTGCCGGCGCTGAAATATCTTAAAGACTGTATTCAGGGACGCGCCGATGAACTGTCGGATACGGTTAAAACCGGCCGTACCCATTTGATGGACGCCATGCCGGTTACACTGGGACAGGAACTGGGTGGCTGGGCTACCCAGATCGAACACGGTATACAACGAATCGAAACCGTATTTCCAAGGTTGTCACAACTGGCGCAGGGCGGTACTGCCGTGGGTACCGGTATAAACGCGCACCCGGAATTCGCACAACGTTTTGCGCGGGTTATGAGTAAAAAAGCGGGCATTCAGTTTGCGCCGTCCGACGATAAGTTCGAATCACTGTCAGCGCAGGATGCCGCGGTAGAACTTAGCGGGCAATTGAAAACCGTCGCCGTGAGCATGATGAAAATCGCCAATGATCTTCGGTGGATGAACAGCGGTCCACTCACTGGCCTGTCAGAAATTGCGCTTCCCGCACTACAGCCCGGCAGTAGTATTATGCCCGGTAAAGTGAATCCGGTAATCCCGGAAGCGGTCGCCATGGTTTGTGCGCAAGTGATAGGCAACGATACTACCATTACGGTGGCAGGGCAGTCCGGTAATTTTCAGCTTAACGTTATGTTGCCGGTAATCGCGTATAACCTGTTACAAAGTATCGAACTACTGTCAAACAGCGCCACGAACCTGGCGGACCAGTCCGTTTCCGGTTTTACGGTCAACCACCAAAAGTTGTCTGAAAAGCTGGATCTTAATCCAGTGCTGGTGACAGCATTAAATGAAGTGATTGGATATGAAAAAGGCGCCAGCATTGCAAAACAGGCCTATCAGAAAGGCCGACCGATTATTGAGGTTGCCGCGGAGGTAACTCAGCTGAGTATGGAAGAGTTAAAGAAATTGCTGGACCCACGCCGATTAACCCATCCTCACGATCAAAAATAAAACCCGTGTTATTGGTAACACGATTGACTCAAAACATTTTATTGGATGATTCAACTGCAGTGGCTCAGCGCATAAAAAGCTCGTTCAGCTGGATTTTGTCATGTTTAAAGAGAATTTCGTTCCGCACGCTTACAGGTTCCATGATATGTTTACGTTTAAATTCAGCCATAACACGGCTGACACTTTCGGGGGTTACTCCAAGAATTGATGCCATGTCTTCGCCCGGCAATAGTTTTACATAACCGGGATTGGCTTCCATTTCCAGGAAAAATAAAAATATAATTAGCCGCGCTACTCTGGCGCGTATTGATCCTGTCGAAAATTGTGTAATCCACAGATCCGCTTCCCGCAAATAGTGGTACCATTGCTCAGCCAGTTCCAGGTAGAATTCGGGATTCGTATTACGAATCTCTTTAATAAAACTGATAGGCACTTTGATAATTTCGGCATCGTTTGTGGCAATCGCTGTGTGCTCATATTCCGGTTGAATAAGCCCGCTCAGTCCTACAATATGGCGGGGGCCATGCAGGCGTACTATACGCGCCCGACCGTTGGGTAAATAGCGCAACAGTTTTACCAGGCCGCTTGATATAACATAGACTGCGTCAGCATCGGCACCTTCATGGTATATAACATCCTGCGGTTTTAGAAAAAGTTGTTTGGGGTGCGTAAATTTTTCCAGGAGTTTATCCGCGGTATTGTCCTTTTGAAATATAGCGGGGTTAATACCGGAATTTTTCAGCTCTATCCAGTCTGATTTTTCATTTTGTTGAGCACTAGTTTCCAGCATGCGTCCTCCAGCAGCGCATAGCTATTCGTATCAGCGTTTGCGCCGGTTATTAAAAGAGTTATTGAATCGAATTTCTTTATTATTATTTTTTTTATAGCAGCGGGGAGTATTAGCTGCCGTTAAAATAATGATGCCGGAGGTGGGGGTACATAACCTTGCTAAAAAAGAGGCATAGAGGTTACACACCAGGCATTTCTAGCTTTCATCACAGTATAGTACAGAATTGAGTTTGGGCAATTGTGGATTGAGCCTAAAGGTATTAAATGATCAATAAATACAAAAAGATAGCAGGTCAAAGGAACGCGTTTAACGAGTTTTTAGAATTCACCAGGAATTTAACGCCCATGTCCCTTGTGTGTTTAGGGAATCCAGCAGCAATAACGTGATACTAAGAAGGTTATAACCCGTTAATTAATACCTGGCTATTGGAGTGCCAGTTGATCGCTATTGATCCGGTAGCTAAATTGACCATCGTCGTTGACCGCAATGTGGATGCCGGTGATCTGTTCATCGTTGGCGATGCGCGACAAACATTCGCTGGCCAGTTCCGGTAATATTGTGCGATTGAGAATATTCTCGATGTTGCGGGCACCGGTGTCCACTTCCTGGCAGCGAGCGACAATGTGTAACATGACATCCTCATCGTAACTAAAGTCCGCTCGATAGTGTTCCTGAACCCGTTTTTCGATGCGTTTCATATTGATTTCACAAATCTTCATCAAGTTTTCATCGCCCAACGGATAATAGGCGATGACATTGGTGCGCCCGAGAAATGCCGGTTTGAAAAACTTGAGGAGTTCCGGACGGAAATTATCGAGCAGTACGTCGTGCTCCGGTAAGGTTTCCTGGGAAGAACAAATGTTGCGAATCACCTGTTCTCCGGCGTTGGATGTCATGATGATGACACAGTTTTTAAAATCAATATCGCGACCCTCACCATCCTTAACTGTGCCTTTATCAAAAATGTTGTAGAAAATATCCTGCACGCCGGGATGTGCCTTTTCCATTTCATCCAGCAACAGCACGCTGTAGGGTTTGCGCCGTACCGCTTCAGTGAGTACGCCGCCTTCGCCGTAGCCGACATACCCCGGGGGAGACCCCAAGAGCATGGATACTTTGTGTTCTTCCTTAAATTCGGACATGTTAATGACCGTAATGTTTTGTTCACCACCATAAAGCAGTTCCGCTAACGCCAGTGCGGTTTCCGTTTTACCCACACCGCTGGGGCCCACCATGAGAAACACGCCGATGGGCTTGCGGGGATCGGTGAGGTTGGCGCTGGAGGTACGAATGCTTTGTGCGATCCAGTCCAGCGCGTGGGACTGACCGATCACCCGTTCGCCCAGCCGTTTGTCGAGATCGAGTACGGATTTGATCTGGTCCGATTGCATGCGCCCCACGGGTATACCGGTCCAGTTGGCAACCACTTCGGCCACCGCCTGGCTATCGACGTCGGCAAGCATTAAGGGTGATTCACCCTGAATCTGGCGCAGTTCTTCGGTTAGCTGTGCCAGTTGCTGTTTCAAGTCCGCGCGGTCGGAATCGCCAAGGGTTTTAATGCTGTTATCTGCCTCTGGAACCGGTTCATCGCTATTGGAATCGATGGCGTTTTTTGCCGCCTTGGCAAGAAAATCCTGTTCCAGTTGTTGGCGAATCGCCAGTATTTGCCGGGTGATGTTTTTCTCAGTTTCCCATTGTGCGGAAAAGGTCGCCAGTTCCTGTTCGGTGTCTTCTCTGAGCTTTCGCAGTTCCGTCAGGCGTTGTTCGGTATCGCCACCCAGTGCATGTTCTTTTTCCAGCATTCCAATTGTTGAGTCGTATTGACGGATTCGCCGCTGGCAATCCTCAATTAAGGAGGGTGTTGTACTTTGGCTCAGCGCGACCCGGGCGCACGCGGTATCCAGCAAACTGACCGATTTGTCGGGCAGTTGTCTTCCGGGGATGTAACGCTTGGACAGGGTTACTGAACTGACAATGGCATCGTCCAGTATGTGTACTTTATGATGCTGCGCCAGGGACTCCGCGACACCGCGCATCATGTCGATGGCCTTTGCGTCGTCCGGTTCTTCGATCTTGACCACCTGAAAACGGCGGGTCAGCGCGGGGTCGCGCTCGAAATATTTTTTATATTCCGCCCACGTTGTTGCGGCAATGGTGCGCAGTTCGCCGCGGGCGAGGGCGGGTTTCAATAAATTGGCCGCATCACCCTGGCCTTCCTTGCCGCCCGCGCCGATCATGGTGTGGGCTTCGTCGATAAACATGATGATGGGCTGCGGTGATGCTTTGACTTCGTTAATAACGGCTTTCAATCTGTTTTCGAATTCCCCTTTGACGCTGGCGCCTGCCTGTAACAAACCTAAATCCAGGGTGCGAACCACAACATTTTTCAGGGGATCCGGTACATCATCGGCGGCAATGCGCAAAGCAAAGCCTTCCACGACGGCGGTTTTACCCACGCCGGCTTCACCGGTGAGTATGGGGTTGTTCTGGCGCCGCCGGGTAAGTATGTCGATGATCTGGCGCACTTCCTGGTCGCGGCCCAGTACCGGATCAATTTCTCCATTGCGTGCCCGTTCCGTAAGGTTAACGGTGTATTTATCCAGTGACGGCGATTTACTGGGTTGTGGAGGCGCTTCACTGGCAGACGCTGATGAACCCTGTTGTAACGTCGCGGACTCGCCGGTGGTACCCACGATACTGGCGGTGAGTTCTCGCAACGACTCAGGCGGTATTTTTTTAAACTCTATGGAGGCATCAAGTGCCTGGCGGCGGAATACGTCATCAAGCATGATAGCGGTCAGCAAATGGGCGCTGGTGGTTTGCGGATGGTTGTATTCAACGGAACATAATACCCAGGCGTTTTTCGCCAGATCCACTACTGCTGGCGACAGGGAAGGGGGCCGGGTGTTACCGGTTTTAAACCGGTCAATGGTTTTATTGAGTCCGGCCAGCACCTTGCCGGCATCGACCTGGTACTTCTCGAAAATCGCCAGCAGGTCGCTGTCACCTTGCTCGAGGATTTTTACCAGCCAATGTTCAATTTCCACATTGTATTGTCCCCTGGACAGGCAAATACCCGCGGCGCCTTCCAGGGCATCACGTGTGTAGTCGTTTAGTTTTTCAACCAGGGATTTAAGATTGACGTTGATCACAGTGCACTCCGTTTTGCTATGTCTGAATTCCTGTTCGTTGATGAACGGTTAACTATTGTCGGATACCCGGATCTTGATGGTTTCCGCTTTCTTTTGTTCTGATTGTTTGCTACCGAACCAGCTGTTCCAGCCCAATATGGGTCGGTTCTTTTTGTCGAATGTTAATTTTTTGGTTAAGTCAGACCGGCGCAGGGTGATATTGATTTCAAAGTCCTGTTCAATGCCGACATAAAAGCGCACCAGTTGTTTTAAGGCTTCGAGTTTTTTACTGCCGGGCTTGAGGGTATTGAACTGTCCCGTATTCAGCGGCCCAACATTGATAATAATTTTTCCCTGCATGAACCAGCCTTTGGAGCCCAGCTTGGCGTCCTTACCCAGGCAGGCATTGCAACCTTTAGGATATTGCTTGCCAGTTAAGCGGCTGCGTAGATCCGGCAACAGTTCCTGCCACTGCCCCTGGAATTCGTCGATGGTAACAGGATATTCAAAATGTTCTGACAGCATGCGCCGCAACCCGCTGGCAGTGCGCACGGATTGAGTTAGCAGGCCGCTATATCTGAGTAACGCCTCGTCATCTACCAGCAACCGGTTATTGAGTTGTGCGGTGCCAAGGCCGGATATTGACAACAACGCCTGGGTGAAGTCATCGCGCTTGTTCTTCAGGGCATTGAGCTTGCCTTTTTCATACTGAATGGGCAACCGGTACTTGGTACTGGCGCGATAAAACAGTGAGATGGTGCGGTGATTAAATAACTCCAGGAACTCGAGCAGCGAAGGGTTCTTGTTTTTTAGCTGTTGCAGGATGGTTTCGGTGTAATGATAGGGCAAAATACCGCTCATACCTGTCAAACCCATAAACGCAATGGTCATGTTCCATTGGTTTAGCAATGAACCCTTGTCATCTTTAGCGGATTGCGTGATACCTGTTACTTCCGAAGCAGCAAATGCTAACCGTTGCTCGGTGCGAAAACGGATAAATTCTTTGGTAGACGGAGCGTATTGCGCGACTTCGTTGTTGTTTTTTGGGGCGGCTTTATGCTCTGCGGAGCTTAGCCTTGAATGATCGGCATATTGCAGCAGACGCACCGCCTGCAAAAATTGATAACGGGCGGGGTTGCTGGTTAATGCTTCGATTACAGAAGGACTTTTTCGCCAACTCGTGGTGGACATGTTTTAAGTATTCCTTCTTTTCCTTTTAAGGTTGCGACAACCCGGGTAAAGGAGTTAATAGAGCAATATAATGCGAAGAAGCGTTCCAGCACGTTAACCAGCAGGTAAGGGCTGGAACCCGCCAGCAGGGCTTCGTCCATTTCGAGATAAATTTCAGTGCCGCGGCAAATGGCGGTTTTATGATTAATGGTAATAGGGGCGCTGACCGCCGCGGTTTCGATTCGGGTAATGGACTGGATGATCGCTCGGGTCGTGGATGATTCTTTAAAATCATATAGCCGTAGAATTTCCTTGAGCGCTTCGGTGGTATCGCCGGATCCTGTTAACGACAGATGGTTAAGATTCAGATGCGAAATTAGCCGCCAGCGGGCGTGATCGCGCAAAGGCGGACGTATGGTGGCGGAAGGTTGCATCAGGCATTTCACCGTACTGACCGGTGGCGCATCATCCACAAAGTGAAATTTTGGCTGGTCTTTGCCAAAGGGTAGTTGTGTGGGCAGATCACGATTGGTGCATGTTAAATCAATTTCCAGTGTCCGGTCGTCTGCATGGTCCGGGTTGAACGCCAGATCCACCATACTGATGAACATATCGGTGCCGTTATCCTTGCTGAATGCGCCAAGGCTGGAAGAGCGGCGGCTTGAATGCCAATAGACATTGTAGTCCGTGTTTGTTGCATCGTGCCTGGTGCCATAGATCGGGTTGTGAGCAATAATGTCGCCATCGGAAGAAGACGTTTTTACCTCATCAATTGAATAGACTTCCATCCCTTCCGGGTGGCGGCTATCAGGTACCACCAGGTATTCATGTTGCGTGTGATCCAGCGCGACAGGTTCGGCAACCTGTTTAAACAGGTTAATGACCGGCGTGCAGTGCAAAGCAAAAGTGGATGCATCGATATTGTGTTCCAGTTCTACATTGGAATTGGCAAGATAGATAAAGAGATTAAGTTCATCACCCGTATCGTCAGGGATCCGCTCGCCAAGATTTTCAATATCAATAAACTGGAATTTTTCCGGATAAGCGAAATATTCTGTCAATAAGCGGTAGCCAATGAACGAGGCTGCGGGATAGGGCAGCAAGCCATCGTCTTCGTTAAAGCCCACGGGCTGAATAGCATCTTTGCCTAAAAAGACCGGCCGTGTATCGTCTTCGGATTTGGCCATAACCACGTTCAAACAGTCTTTATTCAGTAACTGGTAAAGAGGATTGACATGCTGGCTCTGGCCTTTAAGGTAAAAACGCAGTTTTTCCGGCTTTAAGTCGGCAAAGGATACTTCGCTGGAATTGGTTTTCAGGCATATGCGGATAATCGAGGCTGCCCCTTGCACGTCGTTGGCGCCAGGGGCGACAAAGGGTAATCCGGCCATGGTTGCCGACGATACGGACACGGGTAGAATTTCCACCGGGTAACAGGTGGTGAATTTACAGGGCTGGCCGTGTACGGGTTCTGATTCGATGAGAGCATCACGTCCCAGGTTAAAAGCGCTATCCAGTTCTTCAGCCGGTTGCAGTTGAATAATGGACATGGAGGGCAACGGACGCTGGTAATGCGGGAACAGGATATCCAGCATGGCGTCACTAAGTTCCGGGAAATCATCATCCAGTTTGTGCTGGACGCGGGCATTTAAATAAGCAAAGGCTTCGATGAGTCGTGATACATGGGGGTCTTCGACAGCCTGTTCACTGACTTTCAGGTGACCAGCGACTTTGGGATGGCGATCGGCAAATTCGGCACCTAGCTGACGAATAAACGCCAGCTCTTTTTCATAGTAGGCTAACAGCTCATCCGACATTACTGGATGTCCTCAATTTTGACCGAGCGCGTAACCGGTTCCAGAACGGAGTTGAATATGATGGTCTCCGGTAACGGTTCAGCATATAACACCGCTTCGATACGAAAACGCAAGGTGCGGTCATTTTCATCCACGTTACCCACGTGAGATACTTCCACGTTTTTAAAACGCGGTTCAAATTTTTTAATCGTTGCTTCCAGCGAGCGGCAGAAGCGGTTGCGGCTGGTGGAGTCCAGTAAATTAATGGTGGCCAGGTCGGGCAGGCCATAGTTGAGTAACGAGTTATCGAGTTCTTCCAAATCGTCCGGAATGTCGGTGATGCGAAACCGGGTGTTAAAGAGGTTTTCTAAATCACGCCGCACGCTTTGACGCAGTTCACGGATACGTTGAAAGGAACTGTTCAACGACGGATCATGGGAATAAATAGTGTTATCCGTTAATCGATCAAGAATGGAAGGGACTAATTCCTGGTTTTTATCGATGCGCGCCATAGTTATCGTTGTAATATGAGTTTAGACACAGTCTAAGTCGGGCGATGCACAGGATTCACAATGAGTTATTTGCATCAAGACACCTGGAAATTCTATCCGATTCCGCTCGAAATTCATACATGATTATTCACACGGATAAGTTCAGTTGCTTAAAAACTGAACACTTTGCAGTGTCGCGAATCGGCAGGAAATCAGCAAGTTACGGAGTATATTTAATGACGGCTCACACGCCGGCCGGCAAGTACATCGCGGTAAAATTCACGAATCTCCAGTTGATTTGCCAGCCAGAATACTGTGGTGGTATCGGGCATAAAAACGAAGACCTGATCGTCAATATACTGGCCTGTCAGTTCGTGAGGTGCATGCTGGATCATGGGGATGCCCATGCGGCGATTAAGCCGGGGTTGGTAGTCTGAAAAATTAGCTTCCGGATAACGAGGCTGTTTTGATAGTTCTTTTAAAAAGCGTTCCACCGTTTTGGTGTCGGGTGTAGGAATGTAGGCGTACAAATCATAAACTGCGTGCAGCACATGCCCCGGGTTGGCAGGGGATATTTGGCTATCGGCGATACATCCGTAAAAGGGGCTTTGGGGATTCTCATTAACGATGAAATGCCTGGCGTCGGGGTTGGAGTTTGGTTCGGCTGTTTCAGCAACATGACTCCTGAACTCGTCCCACAATTTTACCGCCGCCGCGTGGCTTTTTTTGCTCTTAAACGCTTTATCAAACCCTTCCAATGTGGGGTTGACCACCAGCCCACCTGCCGTCACGTTATGGCCGAATTTGAGGTGAACAAAATCCTGATCTGCAGTCTTTAATCTGCAATCAACAGGCTTCGGCGCAAAGCCCGGTTTACCAATGTATTTGCGGGCCGCCGGATTGGGTTTTCGTAACAGGATATAGGCTTTTTGACTGGCAGCCTCATCATGAAACGCCTTCACGTCAATGGGCCGCATAAAGCGGTGGATATCCGTGCAAATGTGCAGTTTTTGTGTGCTGGAGCGCATTGATCTGAATGAATCCAAGTATTTCTGGCAGGATTATAACCCGGATACTGGTAAGTATACACAGGATGTAGCCCGGATGGAGCGCCCTAAACAGGCATATATTTCACGTAATCCGGGAACGTATAAATCGTTCACGAAACTTTTGCTCCGTTGTATCGCGATAATTGACATCCCAGTCACGTTCCAGCAAACCATTTTCCACATACCGGTGAAACGAGGAATATGGCCAATCCTTCACATGATCAACCCAACCGTGTTTAACCGGATTGTAGTGTATGTAATCAATATGTCTGTGTAAGTCTTGTTCGTTCCGAATCGCGTGCTCCCAAAATCGCTTCTGCCATACGTTGTATTCTCCTTTGGGGTTTCGGGCAAGCCGTACTCCGCTTTTCCTGAGCTTCCTGGTAAACAGGCTTTTGAGCAACTGCCAGCGTACGGAATAATTTATATCTTCATCAGGCAGCGACCAAATAGCACGCAGGTGATCCGGTAGAACAACAATGTCACCAATGGTAAAGGGATGCCGCAATTTTGTCTCGTGAAACGATGCTCATAATAAATCAATATGATCAATTAATAGGGTTGAGCGACGGTTTCTTAAATTTACGGTGAAAAAGTAGTTTCCGCCCGCAGCGTAGCTGCGCCGATTATGTACTATAGATATTTGTAGTATGTTTTATTGTTTTTTTGTAACCTGGATGCAACACCCTTGCATGGTATAAATTTTATAGAATCTAGGG
>JASFMT010000023.1:0-17296 GCA_050117455.1 Gammaproteobacteria bacterium
CGACGAATTTGAGAGCGCGCAAAGCTGAGAGAGCACAAGCCGAATGTTAAGTTGTAAGGAAATCACTGAAAACGCCAACAGCTACCTCGATAGAGAGCTGCCGTTTTTCACCCGCATGAAAGTCAAACTCCATCTGAAGATGTGTGTTCATTGCCGGCGTTACGTTGATCAGTTACAAATGACGATCGAAGCATTAAAATCCATGAAACCGGATGATGCAGTCAGCGATGAGGTTGTGGACAATATCGTCCGTTCCATGAAAGACTGCCAGCAGCAATCGGACAAATAGTCACGTCAGACACCTTCCCGCCCCAGAGGTGCCTCACGCAACTGGTTTTATTCCGCTGAACCCTTGGGTTAATTAAACCGGCCACCTAAATCCCGTCCCAACAAATACCATACGGCGAACAGGAATCCGCGTTGCAAAATATCCTGATGAAATTGGAAATTTTTGCAGGCCTGTTTTATCCTGTGCGCTTACCCTGGCGGTTTACAATGGTGGAAGGATCGTGGATGGATCATGGATGGAAAGCGAATGGATGGTGGAACGAACGCTCAACACGCCGTGGCACGTGAATCAGGCTTGATCAGCGCTGAGAATTGACGAACAATGCCCCGATAGCTCAGCTGGATAGAGCGCACCCCTCCTAAGGGTGAAGTCGAAGGTTCGAATCCTTCTCGGGGCACCAATTACCTGTAATCTTACTTATCCCACTACTTATCACTTACCTTATCCGCCACTCGCGGCGGCGAAGTAGACTTATTCGTCGTCTTCCCACATATCACCGTAGTGATGGGTGATTTCCTCGCCTTTTTTGATATTGCGCAGGGCAACGACGGTCAAATCGTCGTAGTAAGCGGCGTTGGGCTTCGCATTATGGTTAATATATTTGAAGATATTCTGTACTTCGAAACCCTTTTTGTCATCATCCAGCCACAACACATAAGGACCATCTTTTTTTGATGGCTTGCCTTCTAATTCACCAATGATAGAACCTGCCTTGATGGTTTTTTTCGCAAACAAACCTTTACCATGGATACTGCTGTCTTTGACATAAACCTTGGAATTCTCCACTCGATGCTCCTTACTATAAATCAATTCTAAAATGCTATGTTCCAAACGACAATGTTATAAAACCCTGGTTATAAAACCCAACGCTGGCGAATCATACCAATAAATAACGCAAAATCAAATATACCCATGACCACTAAAGCATAGTGTTCATTCGCCCTGACAGGCGTAACAATTTTGTAACAGATTAACTTAGGTTGAGGATTGAGATTCGCAAGCATGGCCACCGGTCACGCTTGAGAAACGAGGACAGTTTGGAAAATTGAGAAAATTGGTAAGTTAATTAATGGAATTTAACGCGGTCAACGAGTCTTTGGAAATCACGTTATTCATGCGCGAGGAAATTCTGGTTATATTTTGATTTAATCGCCAGTCAAATATCGTGGCATAGGCCAATACGGCACGTACATATTCCCGGGTCTCCTTAAAAGGCAGCGTATCCACCCATACGTCAGACGCCACTGCCCCGGATTTGGGAATCCAGGAATCAACCCGCCGCGGTCCGGCATTGTACGCGGCCATGGCCAGCGCATTGTTACCACCAAAGCGCTCCAGCATCCGCTTCAGGTAGGAAGACCCTAATAAAATATTATTTTCTTCGTCCAGAATTTCACTATAGGTCGGACGCTCCCGCCCCAACAAACGTGATTCCAGACGTGCCGTGCCCGGCATTAACTGCATCAATCCCAACGCGCCTACCCGAGAGCGGGCCTGGGAATGAAATGCGCTTTCGCGGCGGGCGATACCATAGATCAGCGACGGACTGATTTCGTTGGCGTCGGCATTGTCTAACACGACATCGCGATAGGGTGTGGGAAAACGCACGTCATAATCACTACGGTGGGGTGTTTGCGCCACGGTAATGATGGCATTGTAGTGCCAGCCCCAGTCATGGGCCAACAGGGTTGCCTGCTGTAATTTTTCTTCATTAAACTTGCGGGTCGCCAAACGCCACTCACGGTGAGCATCATCTTCGCGCTCAACCAGGTAAAGCTCCCGTGCCCGCTGGATCGGTAGTAACTGGGCAATTTTCACAATTTCATCGTCGTTTCTCACCAACGATTCCAGGTTAAATCGATAGTCGGCATCAATGCGGTCCGCCGCGAGAAATCCGTAATAATTCGTCTCTTCGGCAATTTCCGCAAACAGCTTGTTGGCCTCCTGTTCCTTGTCCTGCATTTGCATCGCACGGGCCAGCCAGTAACGCCATTTGGGTTCGTCCTTCTCCTGTTGCGGCAGATGATCGATGCTTTTTTGCAATGCTTTCCAGTTCTGGTCCCGCAATGCACTCATCGCCCGCCAGTAACGGACGGTATCATTGGCCCAGCGATCGTCCACCTGGTTTAACCATTCATAAGCCCTGGGATGGCTCTGGTAAGCTGACCGCAATGCAATATAGCGATCCATTTCACCCAGTTCCTGCCGGCCAAAGCCCTTTTTGTATCGTAGCGAGGATTCCCAGAGCTTTTTAGCGTCTTCCGCATCGCGGCGGGCGAGACGTTTCATGCCATGAACGATGATCTTACGATTGATTAAGTCCCTTTGGCGCAGTTGCCGGGACCGTAAATGTTTCCGTGGATTTTTATGGACCTTGATCCATAACTTAACCTGGCGTTTGCCCTTGCTGCTCAATTTGCCGCGCAACTCTTCGGCCAGTGACAGGTTGCCCTGCTCCATGGCCTTTTCGATACGCTCCCAGATTAATGGACCGGTCAGATAGTTACTTTTTTCAAACTGGCGAAAAATCCCGTCACACTCAGCAGGCCTGTCCTTGCCACTTAGCCATAACTCTTTGGTGTCGCGCAAAACTTCCTTTTTCGTTTTACGGCTTTTATCGGTGGCCAGACGTGCATCCAGGTAAGCACAGCGCAGTTTTGCGCCGCCCTGCCCTTTATAGACTTCCAGGAATTTATCCCACCGCTTGTCCTCGGCCAGGCGATATAACCATTGGGTGCGGATACGATAACTCAGCGGCGTGGTGTCATAGGTATTTATAAATGTCATTAACTCATCGTCAGTCGCCGAGGATAAGCGGTTGCGCAGACCGTAATATTCAAGGTAGGGATAAAGCAAATAATCCGTGTTTTGTTCTTTCAGGGACTCAAAGGTATCGAGATCCCCGATCTCCAGCGCTGCCACGGCATCCATAAACAGTTCACGTTTAAGCGCCAGAAGGTTGGATTCAAGGGTTGCCAGCGGTGCGGATGAGGCGCTGATGTTGCCGCCCGATACTACGGTCGTGGTATCGGTAGACGGTGTATGTCCAGCCACGCACACAGTAGCAGTCAACGCTACTGAGAGAAAAAACAAAAATAAAGGCAGGAACCTGCGGTTATGAAGAAAACGCATAGCACACACTGGACAATTTTTAGTTACTTAAGTAGATAGTGTATAAAGTTTGCTACACCGCGTCTATGAGGACGCGGGGAACACGTTCAATATTTTGTATATGCGAAAGAGCTAATATCTAATTTCATTATACGATAAGCTTACATAGCACGGTGAAACGCCGCGGTATGTCATCCGCAATTTTATGTTGGACCGTAACCCGCGTTAAGAATTTCATGGGCCGGATAATTTTCATTTGAACGACCAACGTAATATCATCCCCCCGATCATCAGATAACAGGGAATGATAAACATGGATACCGAACAACTGGTTGCCAGCCAATTCACATTAAACGATGACATTATCTACCTGAATCATGCCGCCGTATCGCCCTGGCCGGCAAACACCAGTCAGGCCGTATGCGATTTTGCCCGGCAGAACAGTGAACAGGGTTCGTTGCAATATCCGCAATGGCTGGAAACGGAAACCCGGCTACGCGACGATATCCGGAAACTGATCAACGCCCCATCAAAAGATGACATCGCGTTGGTAAAAAACACCTCGGAAGCGCTTTCGCTCGTGGCCTATGGCATTGACTGGCAGCCCGGTGACAACGTAGTTATTACCAATCAGGAATTTCCGTCCAACCGTATTGTCTGGGAGTCATTAAAAAACCGAGGTGTTGAACTGCGGGTGGCGAATGTCAGTGACTGGGACAACCCGTCACCGGAACAGCAGGTCATTGATCAATGCGACGCCCGCACCCGCCTGGTATCGGTAAGCTCTGTCCAGTACGCCACGGGATTAAAAATGCAGTTGGCAACCATAGGTGAGCACTGTCACGCCAACGATATTCTGTTTTGCGTGGATGCCATTCAAAGTGTCGGTGCTGTTGACTTTGATGTTCAGAAAATCAAAGCGGACTTTGCCATGGCCGACGGTCACAAATGGATGCTGGGTCCGGAAGGACTGGCCTTCTTCTACTGCGCCGGCCACGTACGGGATGCGCTGAATGTAACGCAATACGGTTGGCACATGGTGGAAGATATGGGGAACTTCGATGCGAAAGACTGGGAACCTGCGCGTTCCGCGCGGCGCTTTGAATGCGGCAGTCCCAATATGTTGTGCATTCACGCCCTGCAAGCCAGCGTGTCCTTTATTCTGCAAGTGGGGATAGATTATATCGAGGCAAGGATAAGACAAAACACCCAACGCATGCTGGAGCAAATTCAAAATCATGCGCAATTGCAGGTACTATCCCCCACCCATCTCGAGCAACTGGCGGGCATTATCACGTTCAAACGCCGGGACAAATCGTCAGCAGAACTATTTCAACAGCTAAAGGAGAATCACGTCTTCTGCGCCGAACGGGGCGGTGGCATTCGTTTCTCACCGCACTTTTATACCACCCCGGAAAAAATCGACCACGCGATCAAGGTAGCGAGTCGTTAGCCCCGCACCGGAAAGCGTCGTCGCGTAATCATTATTTCAGTAAATCGGTCGCCTCAAGACCAAGGGTTGATTGCAACACCTTGGCAAACCCAACCCCGATGTTTTCCGCAAACTGCTCAAAGTATCCAGCACGTACCGTAAAATCCACCATCTTTTTCTCGCCAATGATTTCGCGGGCCACATAACTGCTGCTGCCAAGGCCATCCACCAGCCCCAGTTTTAAACCCTGCTCACCGTTCCAGAACAGGCCACTGAAGATATCCGGAGAATCCACCAGGCGATCGCCGCGGCCTTCTTTAACAACATCGATAAACTGCTGGTGAACGTCGTTTAACAACGACTGGACATGTTTGAGTTCATCTTTCTTAATGGGTGAAAACGGGTCCAGGGCACCCTTGTGTTCCCCGGCGGTCACCAGGCGCCGTTCCACACCCAGTTTTTCCATGGTCTCGACAAAACCAAAGCCGTTCATGAGCACGCCGATGGAACCCACGATACTCGCCTTGTTGGCGTATATTTCGTCGGCCGCCACCGCAATATAGTAGCCACCGGACGCACACATATCGGTAACGACGGCGTACAGTTTGGTATCGGGATATTTCTTGCGAAGGCGCTTGATTTCATCATAGACATAGCCTGCCTGTACCGGGCTGCCACCGGGGCTGTTGATGCGCAGTATGATGCCCGCGGTGTTTTTATTTTTAAACGCATCGCGCAAGCCGGAAACTATATTGTCGGCGCTGGCCTCGGTATCGTCAGCAATAGCGCCTTTTATCTCAATCACCGCCGTATGCTTGCCACCGGCGAGACCTTTTTGTCCCAAATCGGAAGGAAGGTAAAACAACACGGCGCCCACGTAGATAAACGCCAGAGCTTTAAAAAATACACCCCAGCGGCGGGCACGCCGTTGTTCATTCAATGAGGCAAATGCCAGGCGGTTAAGAATATCGCGCTCCCAGTCATCGCCGGATAAATCCAGTTGCTGTTTTCCGCGGCCGCCGAACAGGCCTTTCTTGCCTGTCGTTTTATCAGCGCTTTTGGAGGCTTCTTCCTGCGTTGTTCCGGTAGGTTCCGTCACTCGTGGTGATTGGGTCCAGGGATCTTGCGCCGAGGATGACTGACCGGGTTCTCCGGCTTCGTCACCGGCGGCTGTTAGCGATGGATCTTTGCCGATATCGCTGTCCGTGTCGTCGATGGACTCTTCCCTTATAAATGGTGTGCTGCGTTTATCCGAATCATCCTGTTTTTTATCGTCGTCACTCATTTATCGCTCTATTCCTGTATTGGTGGTGAGTATCCTGTAACCATAAACTACATCGCTTCCAACCTGCCCATGGCTTGTGGCAATGCGTCTTCACCCCTGGTTAATGCCGAGTGCAATTTTCTCGCCATTCAACCAGTCAAGTAAAGCGCTAATCTCGTCAATAACGGTAATGGGTTCACACGCCAACAATCGATCCAGTTCATGAACACCATAACCCACACCCATGGCATGGACCCCCGCGTGCTTGGCCATTTGCAGATCGTATTCGGTATCACCGATCATTAACGCGTTAGACGGCTCGACACCCAGTTCGTCCAGAATTTCTTCAAGCATTAAAGGATGTGGTTTGGAGCGTGTTTCGTCAGCACAACGGGTCGCATGAAATAAATGCCGAAAACCTGAATGGTCAAGGGCTTTTTCCAGGCCGCGGCGTCCTTTGCCAGTGGCAACGGCTAATAAATAGTCGTTATTGGCCAGTTCGGCAAGGACTTTATCAGCACCGGGAAACGGCACCGATGGATCACTGCTTAAAAAATGATACCGGTACCGGTCAATCATCTTTTCATAATGATGATTTTGATGATCCGGATATAAACTGTTGAGTGCTTCATAAAGGCCAAGGCCGATGATGTTACTAAATTCTTCGTCTGAACGATCCGGAAGGTTCAGGTCACGCCCCATGCATTGCAGGCAATACACAATATTCGCCTGGGAATCGATGAGCGTACCGTCCCAGTCAAAAATAATTAATTCGATTTGTTGTTGAACCACGGTAATCCTTTTAATTCACATTTTTTTGAATAGCGATGTTTACGCAAACCGTTGCCTGTCCGTCAAATAAGTCGCTTCGTTGTAGATGAGCGTGCTTTATCTGAACCTGTCAGGTACTGGCCTCGTCTGCCAGAGTGCGCAGCACCGCTTCCAGTTCCTCACCAAGGGGCGCCACCACGGTGGTGGGTGCATCCATGCCCGGCAAGGTGAAGGATAATGACTTGGCGTGCAGAAACAGACGGTTCAATCCCCGTTGTTTCATTGTAAGGTTGAAGCCCCGCTGCCCATATTTTTCATCACCGGCGATGGGGTGCCGCACGTGCGCGGCATGGACCCTGATTTGATGGGTGCGCCCGGTAACAAGTTCCACCTCCACCAGCGTAGTATCGGTAAAAACCCGCACCGGCTTAAAGATGCTTTGTGCCGTTTTGCCCGTGGGGTCCACCTGCACCATACGTTCGCCGGATCGCTGGACGTTTTTCTTTAATGGGGCCTCGACGGTTGTTTTTCCACCTTCCCATTGCCCCTTCACCAACGCCACATAGGTTTTACGAATATCGTTATTGCGTAATTGTTCATGCAGACTTTTTAGCACTGAGCGTTTGCGCGCCACCATTAGACAGCCGGAGGTCTCCCGGTCCAGCCGGTGCACCAGTTCCAGGTGTTTCTCGTTCGGAAACAGGGCACGCAGCGCCTCGATGACACCGTAACTCACGCCGCTACCGCCGTGTACCGCCATGCCGGATGGTTTATTCATAACCAGCACAGAATCATCCCGGTATATAATGGCGCTATTAACCCGGTCGACACTATCGTCTGACGGTTTTTCCGCAACTTTGGGCGATAACCGCACCGGTGGGATGCGTACCTGGTCGCCGGTTTGTAACCGATAATCGGCTTTAATCCTGCCTTTGTTGACGCGAACTTCACCTTTTCGCAGCAGTCTATAAATTCGACTTTTGGGTAGCTTCTTGAGCCGGGTGATCAGGAAATTATCGATTCGTTGGCCGGCACGTTCTTCGTCGATCTCGACAATTACGGGTTTTTCAACGACATTTTCCGCATCTTGCTTCATGTTGGGATCTTTTAGGACCAATATCTATTTTGTTGACATTGTCGCGAAGTGATATAACTGCTATAGTCAACACTTAAGCGGGATAGCATTTGAAGTTTCGACTTTAAAATAGTGAATTCCAACAGAATTCCAGGCAACCGTCGTCTACGGGTGCAAATTATACAGCAATCTAAAGTAGACACAGTAACATACAAAATTATTTGTCATAAATTTAACATAACGCAAGGCGCTCCTTTGCGGATCAACCATCAAATGACTGTTGAGCTTGCTTTAGTGGACTAACCAGATTGTGGATCACGTGACCACGTGCGACATGCGCGTTTACCAACAAGCATAAGCAAATAAGCAAACAGCTCTCAGCCAGCGCTATCCCCTGATGACGGGATGCGAAGTACGAGCGCCGAGAGAGAATAAAACAATGAAAAGAATGTTGTTCAACGCAACTCAACAGGAAGAGTTGCGTGTTGCGCTAGTGGATGGCCAGCGTCTGTATGATCTTGATATTGAAGCTGCAGGCCGGGAACAGAAAAAAGCCAATATATACAAAGGCAAAATAACGCGGCTCGAACCCAGTCTCGAAGCGGCATTTGTCGATTACGGTGGCGTCCGCCACGGTTTCCTCCCCCTCAAAGAAATCTCACGCACCTATTTTGACCCGTCTGTCGACCTAAGTGGTGGCAAGATAAACATCAAGGAGGTGGTGAAGGAAGGTCAGGAGGTTATCGTTCAAATCGAAAAGGAGGAACGAGGTAATAAGGGTGCGGCTTTAACCACCTTTGTGAGCCTGGCCGGCCGTTACCTGGTCCTGATGCCGAACAATCCCAGGGCGGGTGGCGTGTCACGCCGCATTTCCGGCGATGATCGCCAGGACATCCGCGAGGCCCTGTCCGACCTGGAAATGCCCTCTGATATGGGCGTGATTGTGCGCACGGCTGGCGTGGGCCGTAACACCGAAGAACTGCAATGGGACCTGAATTATCTCCTGCAACTTTGGGAAGCCATCGAAAAAGCGGCGGCCGAACGCTCTGCCCCCTTTCTGATTTACCAGGAAAGCAACGTTATTATCCGTGCCCTGCGCGATTACCTGCGCAGTGACATAAATGAAATCATCATTGATGAACAGGCTACCTTCGAACGGGTGCGCGAATTCATGCAAATGGTGATGCCCCATAACCTGGAGAAGATCCGGTTATACCAGGACAAAATTCCCCTGTTTACCCGCTTTCAGATCGAAAGCCAGATTGAAACCGCTTTCCAACGGGAAGTGCGCCTACCCTCCGGGGGCGCCATCGTCATGGACCACACCGAAGCGCTGGTCTCCATCGACATAAACTCCTCCCGGGCGACCAAGGGTGGCGACATTGAAGAAACGGCACTGAACACCAACTGTGAAGCCGCCGAAGAAATCGCCAGGCAGTTGCGACTGCGGGATCTGGGGGGGCTGATCGTTATCGATTTCATAGACATGACCAGCAACCGCAACCAACGCGAAGTGGAAAACCGCCTGCGCGATGCATTGAAAATGGACCGTGCCCGGGTCCAGATCGGGCGAATCTCGCGTTTTGGCCTGCTGGAAATGTCGCGGCAACGCTTGCGGCCGTCACTGGGTGAATCAAGCCAGATCGTCTGCCCCCGTTGCCAGGGTCAGGGTACGGTACGGGGTACCGAATCGCTGGCGCTTTCCATTTTGCGCATTATCGAAGAAGAAGCCATGAAGGAGCATACGGCCAAGTTAATCGTCCAGCTCCCGGTCAATGTCGCCACGTACTTGTTAAACGAAAAGCGCCAGTCATTGACGGAGATCGAAGCGCGGCAAAAAATTATGCTGATTCTTTTGCCCAACGAATCATTTGAAAGTCCGCACTACGAAATTCAACGCCTGCGCACCAGTGATGTTGCACAGACCGCAACGGGACAGTCGAGCTATGAACTGGCCGTGGAACGGGAAGAAACACCGCACACTATGGCGGAGACCCAGGCCGCCGTGCTGGAAGAGCCGGCGGTAAAGACCATCGTGCCCTCTCAACCCGCGCCGCCACCAAAACCGGCGGAGAAAGCCAGTCAACCGGGCTTTTTCACGCGCTTGTTTGCCAGTCTTTTTGGTACCGGTGCATCCGAAACAAACGAAAAAGAAGCCAACCGGCAGCGTAAACCGTCGTCATCCCAAAAACGCGGTAGCCAGCAACGCCGCCAGCCGCAGCGTGGTCCCCGGGGCGGACAAAAACAGGGGTCCCGCAAACGCCCACAACAGCGCCGTAGCAGTGGTGGCGGAGACGGTGGCCGTAAACAACAGCAGGATACCAGCAGCAAACCCGGCGGCGGCGCAGCTGCCCAGGAGTCCAAACCGGCCGCTGCAGATAACCAGGCACCGGCTACGCAGGCTGCTGCCAATCAAAACCAGCAGAACCAGCCAAATTCAGAAGAGACCGCGAAAAGCGGTGCCCCCTCTTCCCAGGACGCTGGTCGCGATAAAGGCGACAAGAAACAACGGGGCGATGGCAACCGCAATCGCCGCGGCCGCCGTGGTGGCCGCCGCCGCCGTCGCGACAACGATGGTAACAAGGACAAAAGTGCAAGCGCTAACAAAGACGCATCGCAAGGCCAGGACAGCAGTGGTTCTCAGCCACAAGGTGCTTCAGGCAATACCCCGAATGACACAGGTGGACAGCAACAAGCAATAGCGCAATCGTCGTCATCTGCCGGGAACGATCAGCAAAACCGGGGTAGTAACCAGGATAACCGTGGTGGTAGCCAGGAAAATCACGGCAACAATGAACCTCGAAGCCAGGGAACCAACGATACAACTTCATCGGTATCGTCGCCGGCCCATAAATCGCAATATGACCAGCAGCAACCGGTTACCGCGGTAGCCACGACCGCCACTGCGGAAGCCGTTGCCGTCAGCGCGGAAAGTAAAGGTACCGGCAATGGGCCTGGCGCGTCAGCAACAACATCATACGAAAACGCGGCCGCGGCAAATCCATCGCCGCAGCAGGTCCATACCAGCACGACGGACAATAAATCAACCGCCGGCAATGTGTATCCTGTTAATCAGTCACCATCAGTAACAACGAGCCAGCCGGCCAGTACAGCTGAGCGCAATGACCAGGGATCGCCTGGGACGCAGACTGGCGCCCAGGGTAATCAACACCCTGTAAAGGAAAAAGACACGCCACCTGCGCAGGAGCGATCAAAAACCGATACCTCGCCAGGCGCAAACAACGCCATTGATTTTAATCGGCATCAGCCGGGAGGGCCGCATTCACCTTCTGCGCAGAATGAGTCGTCAAATGATCGCGGCAATAGCGGCAACACCGGCGGTGATAGTAAAACCAATGAAGAGAATGAATTTAAGACTAATAAATCAACCAGCTGATTAAAGTCTTTTTAAACCCAAAAAGCGCGAAACAGATGAGTGTTTCGCGCTTTTTTTTATAGCTGAATTCAATTGAGAGTAGAAATCGCTTAGCCCTGCCGAAGCTCCGGATACCTTTCCAGGATTGTTTTTAACAAGCCTTCCGACGCGTCTTCAATGAGATCCAGCACACGCTCAAAACCCAGTGGGCCGCCGTAATAGGGATCCGGCACTTCCTTTACATCCGGGTGACTGGAGTACTCCAAAAACAGCTTGAGCTTTTCGGAATGCTCCGGGGCGCACAGCTCGTGTAAAATTTCCATGTTTGCGTGGTCCATGGCGAGCACATAGTCGTATTTTTCAAAATCTTCCGCAACCGCACGCCGGGCCCTCAAATGGCTGATATCTATCCCTCGTGACAGAATGGACTTCTGGGCACGGGGATCCGGGGGTTCGCCAACGTGGTAGGCATGCGTGCCGGCTGAGTCGATGCCGATTTTATCCGCCAGCTTCGCCTCTTCCACCAGGCGGGTAAAGACACCTTCCGCCGTCGGGGAACGGCATATGTTGCCCATACAGACAAACAGCACATTGACCATCAATAACTCCTTGCGGCCTGATCGTTTAAATAACTTCAATATCATACAAAATCCGATGGTGCGATGGTGGTAGTGCCCCGTTGATCCTTACAATTCGCTTATCGACCTTCGTATAAATACCTTCAGTTATAATTTACTTTTTATGGAATTAAACCCGCTATATTTGATATGCGCGCCGGTCATAGACCACACGCGGCAAATTTATTTCTGCTCCTGTTGCCTGACGCTTTATTCGACTTCTTCTTCAGGGGCCAGTTCCCGCGCTTCCTCTTCAAGCATAATGGGAATATCGTCACGAATGGGATAAGCCAGGCGGTCTCCCTTGCAGATCAACTCATTGTCGTCTTTGTGATAGACCAGAGGACCTTTACAAACCGGACACACCAGCACATCAAGAAGCTTTCTGTCCATTGACTTTCCTTATTAGTTCGTTAAGTTGTTCAAAAAATTGTTTGGATAACAATCCGTCCACTCGCAAATACCAGGCATCGATGTCAACGAACCGTTTACATTTTACTGCATCCTTTTCGGTCATCAGCACCGGATAATCTTCTTTAAAAGTAATATCACGCCGTTTATAGCGGTAGTGATCCGAAAATGGCACGTTGATGGTATCGATTCCCAACTGCTTCAAACCATCAAAGAAACGTTGGTTATTACCGATCCCGGCAACGGCATACACCTTTTGACCGTCGAACGCATCCAGTGGCCGGAGTTGATTATTATCCTTAACGTGGTGAAACGCGTAGGACTTAAGCTCCATGGCGAATTCATTTTTCAACGCCTTGCCATTGGCCACCACAAAATCAACTGATTTTAACCGCCCCGGCAATTCGCGCAAGGGACCGGCTGGTAAACAATGACGGTTACCAAAGCGTTTCTCCCCGTCGATCACCACGATTTCGATATCACGCGCCAGGGCATAATGCTGAAGACCATCATCGGACACAATGATATCGCAGGAATGAGAGGCCAATAAAGCGTCGGCCGCCGCCACCCGGTCCGGACCGACACTGACGGGGCACCGGCATCGATTGGCAATGACCACGGCCTCGTCGCCAACCTGTAATGGATCGGAATCGGGTGTAACCGCTTGCGGCCAGTGCTGCGATTTGCCGCTGTAGCCCCGGCTGACTACCCCGGGGTTCATGCCCTGCGCCTTGAGATGTTGCACAATGGCAATAACCAGGGGCGTTTTACCCGTTCCACCCACGTTAATATTCCCGACAACAACAACAGGAACCGGTAATTGAATGGATTTTAATACCTGAAGTTTATAGAGCAAACGCCTTATTACCGACAGGGTGCAAAACAACAGGCTGAACGGTAGCAGCAGGAACGTCACGACATCTATGGGTTGATACCAACGGCGTTGTAGCGACTGGGCCAACATGCAGTTTAACAAATGACGTAATCTATGAATTTAGCCATTGGCCACTTCACTGAATTGCATGCGGTGCAAGGCCGCATAATGACCGTCACTGGAGATCAGCCCCTGGTGATTACCCTGCTCAATGATCTTGCCTTCGCTCATGACGAGGATGGTATTGGCACTTTCAATGGTGGATAGCCGGTGTGCGATCACCAGCGTGGTCCGGCCTTTCATTAATTCATTAAGCGCCGACTGGATGTAGCGCTCTGACTGGGTATCCAGCGCCGACGTTGCCTCGTCCAGGATTAAAATGGGCGCATCCTTTAAAATAGCGCGGGCAATGGCAATACGCTGGCGTTGCCCGCCCGACAGCAAACTGCCCTTGTCACCCACCGGCGTATCCAGCCCCTGTGGCAAGTCATTAATAAATTCCATGGCATGGGCCGCTTCGGCCGCCGCAACAATCTGTTCCTTTGATGCGTCATGTAACGCGCCATAGGCAATATTATGAGCAACCGTATCATTAAACAGGGTGACATCCTGGCTGACCATGGCAATCTGTTTACGTAGATCCATTAATCTGATGTCTTCGATGCGTATACCATCTACATAAATATTACCCGCTTGCGGTTCGTAGAAACGGGCCAGTAAGTTCACCAATGTTGATTTACCGCTGCCGGAACGGCCCACGATGGCAATAGTTTCGCCGGGATGGGCCTTGAAGCTCACATGATCCAGCGTGAGGCTGGGTTCATCATTGTAACTGAAGCAAACGTTTTGATACTCAATCTCCCCTTTCGCCCTCTCCAGTATAATGTCACCACTATCCGTTTCAGCAGGTTGATCCAGTAATTCAAAAACACTTTGCGCCGCTGCCATGCCCCTCTGCCAGTTAGCCGTAACACGGGTCAAGCGTTTCATAGGTGCCAGCAATAACATAGCGGCGGTGATGAACGACATAAAATCACCCACCGAGGGTTGATCCACGAGGGTATCGCTGGTGGCAAAATATAGTACCAACGACAGCGCCACGGCAGCGAGAAACTGCGACACCGGCACACTGGCCGCTGAGGTGGCTGCCAATTTCAGGTGTTGCCGGCGGTTATGTTCATTAATACCCTGAAAGACCCGCGTTTCCGACTGCTTGCCGTTAAACATTTTAATGATGCGTTGTCCATGGACTAATTGTTGCGCGGATTGGGATACGTTACCCATGGATTTTTGAATCCGTTTACTGATCTTGCGGAACCGGCGGCTGATCTGTACGACCAGAAACGTAATGAAAGGCGCAATCACGACAAACATCATCGACAGTTTCCAGTTCAGATAAAACATCCATCCCAGCAGACCAAAAATAGTCAGGGTATCTCGAATAATAATGGTGATAGCACTGGAAGCGGTGTTAGCGATCTGCTCCACGTCGTAGATCAACCGTGAGGTCAGGTGTCCCGACGAGTTTCGATCGTAAAAACGGGTGGGTAAATCCAGCATGTGTAAAAACACCTGCTCGCGCATATCGCGTACGACGTTACGGGATACCCACGCCATACAATAGGTCGTGGCAAAGCCTCCAATACCGCGGATGACAAAAATACCGAGCAGCGCCAACGGTACCCATTGGATAGTTTCCGGATCGCGATCCACGAAACTGCCGTCCAGCATGGGTTTCATGATCGCGGCAAACCCGGTTTCCGTGGCGGCAACGATCGTCATCCCCACCACGGCGATCACGAACCCCATGATATAGGGCGATACATAGCCTAAAAAACGCCCTACCAGAGGTTTTTGGTCAGCGGGATTATCGTGTTCCTGCATACTCGGGGTCACCAACGAATCTCGGTAAATTTAAAAATTTCCAATGTTTTCCAATGATTTCAAGGGTGTAAATTATAACGTGAGTAGCACGATAACTGAATCGAAATATGGAACCAGCCCCGCTACAACATGAATTGGGCTATTTTAGAGGGAACCCGACAGCCACGCCCACGGCGCACATCACCGCGGTAACCATAACACAAACCGGGGTCGAGGCTGCAGCGTACCTATTGTGATTCGTTGATTTGAGATGTCGCGAAGCTAAGATGAACAAACCCTAGTTGCCGGGCGGCATCCATCACGGCAACCACCGATTGATGGGTCGCGTTGGCATCGGCGCTGATAATAATGGGCGGATCTTCCCGGCCATTCGCCACTTTCAACAATGCCTGCTTGATCGTGGAAACCTGTTTGTTGATAACGCGTTTACCATTGATAAAAAACACGCCGTCTGAACTGATGGTAATCTCAATCACCTCGTTTTGTTCCTGTGGCGCATCAATGGCAGCTTCCGGCAACGTGACATCGATTTCCGATTCCCGTTCGAAGGTGGTGGAGACCATGAAAAAAATCAACAACAGGAAAACAATGTCAATCAGTGGTGTGATATTGACATCAAGATCGTCTTTACGCTGTTGTTGCAGGTTCACTTGGCACCTGCCTTGGCCGCACCGGGACGTAAACCGGGATTAGCCGCCTGACCCGGACGGGTCTTTTGTTTCGTGGCCGGATCAATACTCTCTCTTTCACCGTGAATCACTTCCACCAGCTTGATGGCTTCAGCTTCCATACTCACCACCAGTTCTTCCACGCGGCCACGCAGATAACGGTGAAACATCAGGCTGGGAATACCCACCGACAAACCGGCAGCGGTGGTAATCAATGCCTCGGAAATACCGCCGGATAACACCGTTGGATTACCCACACCCTGCGCCGTGATCACACTGAATACCTTGATCATACCAATAACCGTACCCAGCAAACCCAGCAATGGCGTAATGGCTGCGATGGTACCCAGGGTATTAAGGTAGCGTTCCATATCGTGCACCTGGTGCCGCCCGATTTCTTCAATACTTTCCTTCATCACGTCGCGGCTGTGATGCATGTTACTGAGTCCGGCGGCTAGCACCCTGCCCAGGGGAGAACTCTTGCGGATTTGGGTTATTTGTTCTTCTTTTAGCTGGCCCATGCTGTGCCAATGCCAGATCTGGGCAACCAGATGCTTGGGAATAACCTTTTTGCGTTGTAGCGCCCATAACCGCTCCCCAATGATGGCGACCGCCACAATGGAGCACAAAATAATGGGAACCATTAACCAGCCGCCGGCTTTTACGATCTCAAACACTGCCTTATCCTTCCTTTTTTATCTTGCGAATCAGGTAACTGTATCAAAGTACTGAACAAGCTGATAGTCTGTTACCGGTTAGTGAATCTAATTATCCTGCTACTGACTGAGGTTTGACCAATATCGCCCGGCCTGTTGCCGATGCTCTACCCATCGTGGACTATCGTCAGTTCCCAACGTGAATGAAATGGCACCGGAATCGCGGGTTTGCAGAATACGAGTATCCATGTCGTTATAACGCTGCAGCACATCGTTTTTGGGCAGGCCATAGCGGTTTTTGTAACCCACCGAAATCAATGCATATTCCGGTCGCACGGCCTGTACAAACTCCATACTCGAGGAACTGCCGCTGCCATGATGCGGCACCACTAAGACATCTGCTCTGAGATCATCGTCATTAGCGGCAAAATATTTAACTAAATGTGCTTCCACACGTTGCTCGATATCACCGGTCAATAGAATTTTATCGGTTTGGGTGGTGATTTGAATAACACAGGACCAATTATTGTCCCTGTCGTCTGCAAACCCGGCGGCAGGATGAAGTACCTGGAATTTCACACCATCCCAGGTCCAATGCTTGCCCGCAATACATAATTCCGGGGACCTGCCATCTAGTTGCACGTTTGGCGTTGCCATGAGATGGCTGACCGGCAGTTGGGTAACCACAGAACGATAGCCGCCAGTATGATCTCGGTCATCGTGGCTCAGGATCAGCCGGTCAATGGACCGGATACCCTGATGCTGTAAATAGGGAACCACAATCGCGTCACCCGCGTCAAATTGCGCACTGTAGCGCGGGCCGGTGTCGTAGACCAGGACATGGTTCGCGGTTTTTACCACGGTGGCA
>JASFMT010000024.1:0-16892 GCA_050117455.1 Gammaproteobacteria bacterium
GTTTTCGCGTGGTGATAGCTCCCAGCTTTGCGGATATCTTCTATAACAACTGTTTTAAAAATGGCATTTTGCCGATCGTGCTGGATGATGATGTCGTCGATCAGTTGTTCCAGGAAGTCCACGACAATGAGGGTTATCAGTTAACGGTGGATCTGCAAGCGCAGAGCGTTGTAAAACCCAACGGCGAATCCATTGCCTTTGACGTGGACGAATTCCGCAAATATTGTTTGTTGAACGGCCTCGATGATATTGGTTTGACGTTGCAACATGTGGATGACATCAAGTCTTACGAACAAAAGCGTGCGCAGGAAGCGCCGTGGTTGTTCAGCTAACCGGACTTGAAATAACAGACATATTATCGCCTTTTCAAAAAAGGTTAGGGAGGAGTGGTACTGAATTAAGCTCTGGACGACTCGTTAGCCCCGGCGTGTAGCCCGGATGTAGCGCAGCGAAATCCGGGGATAAAGCTCATTAACACGGTTGCGTTTCCCGCATTCCGTGGAGTTTATACCCTTTAGGGTGCTTCATGCGGGCTACGTAGTGCGCTTTGTTGCAGACCAAGCGCATAACTAAGCGCCATTCGGGTTAGGGAGGATTTGTTCTTTTCAGTGATGCAAGAGCGGAGCAACGAGAATTTATAGAAGTTAAGTTTGAGGAAACATTAAATGACAAAAAAGATCCTGGTATTACCCGGTGACGGCATTGGTCCGGAAATCATCGCCGAAGCGGTTAAGGTTCTGCAAAAAATGCAAACCGATTTTGGGTTAAAGGTGGAGCTGGAATCCGCTTTGGTGGGTGGCGCGGCCTACGACGAACACGGTACGCCGTTGCCCGAGGCAACATTGACCAAGGCCCGGGAAGCCGACGCGATATTACTGGGCGCGGTGGGTGCACCCAAATATGAATCACTGGATATCGCGGTGCGCCCGGAAAAGGGATTGTTGGGTTTACGCTCCGAACTGAAACTGTTTTCCAATTTGCGGCCCGCTATTTTATATCCACAACTGGTGCACGCGTCCACGCTGAAACCGGAAGTCGTATCCGGTCTGGATATCATGATCGTTCGCGAACTGACTGGCGGGATTTACTTCGGTCAACCGCGTGGCGTAAGAACACTGGACAATGGCGAGCGCCAGGGTTTTAACACGTTAATCTATTCGGAATCGGAAATTGAACGTATTGGCCGGTCGGCGTTTGATATTGCCATGAAGCGCGACAAACGCCTTTGCTCAGTGGACAAGGCCAATGTGCTGGAGTGCACGGAGCTGTGGCGGGAAGTCATGACAACAATAGCCAAAGACTACCCGGAAGTTGAATTAAGCCACATGTATGTGGATAACGCGGCCATGCAACTGGTGCGCTCGCCCAAACAGTTTGACGTGATGGTTACCACCAATATGTTTGGCGATATTTTGTCCGATGCCGCGGCCATGTTAACGGGCTCCATCGGCATGCTGCCCTCGGCATCTTTGGATGCCGACGGTAAAGGCATGTATGAACCCATCCACGGATCGGCGCCGGATATCGCGGGAAAAAATATTGCCAATCCATTGGCAACCTTGTTATCAGTCGCTATGATGTTGCGCTATTCACTGGATGAACCGGTATTGGCTGGCAAAATAGAACACGCGGTTAACAGCGTACTGGATCAGGGATTGAGGACGGCCGACATTCAAAGTGAGGGAACACAAACGGTTTCCACCGCTGAGATGGGGGATGCCGTTGCCGCCGCTCTGGCGTAATGAACCGACTAATGGCGGCCCAAAACCGCTAGTGTCAAACTTGAAACAACGTTAATATAGGTAACACGTACATACGTACGCTCCTCACCGGCGACCTTGTTTGCCGGATCGCAAAACGCCGCTCAAGCTTGATACTACTGGGTTTATTGCCGAACCGCTAATTTAAACCTTTAAATTCAGTAGCTTATAGAGGAAGTGCCAATGAGCAAGGAAATCGATGTCGCCGTAGTGGGTGCGACAGGGGCCGTGGGTGAGACCATGGTTTCCATCCTGGAACAACGAAATTTTCCCGTTCGCCAGCTATATCCCCTGGCCAGCAGCCGTTCCGCCGGTTCCAGGATCCAGTTTCGCGGTAAAAATGTCACCGTCGAAGATCTCGACAGTTTTGATTTCTCGAAAGTACAAATAGGGTTGTTTTCGGCCGGTGGTGCCGTATCGGCGGATTATGCGCCAAAAGCCGCGGCGGCGGGATGTGTCGTGGTAGATAACACCTCGCATTTTCGCTATGACGACGATATTCCACTGGTGGTGCCCGAGTGTAATGCTCATGCCATCGCGGACTATAAAAACCGGGGCATTATCGCCAACCCCAATTGTTCCACTATTCAAATGCTGGTGGCGCTGAAACCGATTTATGACGCTGTCGGTATCGAGCGCATTAACGTTGCTACCTACCAGGCGGTGTCCGGCACCGGTAAGGAAGCCATTGAGGAACTGGCATCTCAGACAACCAATTTGCTTAATCTCAAGGAAATCAAGACCGAAGTTTACCCAAAACAGATAGCTTTCAATGCCTTACCGCACATCGACGTGTTTCAGGACAATGGCTACACCAAGGAAGAAATGAAAATGGTGTGGGAAACTAAAAAAATATTTGAGGATGCCGCTATATTGGTTAACCCGACGGCTGTCCGTATCCCTGTGTTTTTCGGGCATTCTGAGGCGATTCATATCGAAACCCGGGAAAAGATCTCCGCGGAACAGGCGCGTGAGTTACTGGAAAAAGCACCAGGGGTTGAAGTAATGGATAAACGGGAACCGGGTGGCTATCCAACCGCAGTCACGGAAGGTGCTGGCCACGATCCCGTATACGTCGGCAGGATCAGAGAGGATATTTCCCATCCCAACGGTCTGAATTTGTGGGTTGTCGCAGATAACGTGCGAAAAGGCGCGGCCTTGAATAGTGTGCAAATAGCTGAAATTTTGGTAAAAGAGTATTTGTAAGCTATAGTAGATTCTGTGACAGGCCCGTAATTGCTTAATATTATTAAATTTAGTGAAAGACTGACGATAATAACGGATGTCAGTATATAGAGGAACACTGAAGTCGACATGGAATTGGAGAAAACGGGAGTAAGCATGGGTAGATTGATCGTCCGGGCACTAGGCTCGGTCTTGCTGTTGGTGCCTGCGATTAGTTTCGCGCTAGGGCTCGGACCCATAACCATGCGGTCATCACTCAATCAGCCGCTGGATGCTGAAATTGACATTCATTCCGCACAACCGGGAGACCTGGACGGATTCGCGGTACGGTTAGCCTCCGCGGAAGATTTTGCCCGCGTCAACGTGGAACAAACCGCGTTTCTTTCCCAGATCGATTTCAAACTAAAATTTCGCAACGACGGATCTGCCTATATTCATCTCACGACCCGCCGCGCCGTTACCGAACCCTACCTGGATTTTCTTATCGAGGCCCGTTGGCCCCGCGGTCGCGCATTAAAAGAATACACGGTATTAGTGGACCCGCCGGTGTTAACCGCCGAAACACCGAAACCTGTCGAACAAAGTCGAACCGCACCGGTATTTTCGCAACGCGAAGAACCACAGGCGCGCGAACCGGTACGGCAACGCACTGCGCCGCAACCGCGTACACGGCAACGCACGCAACAAATTGCGCGGCCTACGCCACCACCGGTTCGTACACCACCGCCACCGCAACCCCGGGTAGCTGAAACGCCCACCGGTGATGTGGATTACGGACGGGTTCAGCGTGGCGATACCTTATGGGAGATCGCGCGGGATACCCGCCCAAATAACAGCGTCAGCATTCACCAAATGATGCTGGCCTATTTACGGGATAACCCCGATGCTTTCATCGATGGCAATATCAACAAGCTGAAAGCCGGTTACGTATTACGAATTGAAGATGCGTCATCCATCGGTTCCGTATCCCGTCAGGCGGCGATCGACGAGGTGCGTAGCCAGAATCTGGCCTGGCGCGAAGGCCGTGGTACCCGGGTCGTTAAGCAGGCCGAACCTGAAGGCGGCGATAGCCGCGTCGGATCGATTCGTGATGAAGTGGCAGCGGAAGAGGAAGCTACCCAGACAGCCAAAGCTGGCGGTGACAGCGCCCGCCTGAAACTGGTTGCGCCCGGTGAAGGCGAAGGATCCGGCGGTGCCGCGGAAGACAGCGAAGCGGCCCAGGTGAAAGAAAACCTGTTGTTGGCATCTGAAGCGTTGGATGCAACCCGCCAGGAAGCCGAAGAACTGGATGTCCGCATGGCGGAGCTGAATGAACAGATGCAAAGCATGGAACGCCTGATTGATCTTAAAGATGAAGAACTGTTGGCGCTGCAACAGAATCTCGGTAAGGAGCCGGCTCAAAAGCCGGCGGCGGACAAGCAACAGGCGGCTAAGCCTAAGCCCAAGGCCGAACCCAAGAAAGCAGCTAAAGAAGATTCCCTGATTCCGGAAGAATTGCTGTCTGACCCCATCTTGTTGGGACTGGCAGGCTTGCTGGTGGTCGCGGTGGTTGGCTGGCTGGTGGTACGCCGGCGCCGGATGCAAGGCGGCTTTGAAGAGAGCATTCTCAACGTCGGTGCTGCCGGTGCAGCGGGCGCGGCCTCAGTCAACGCGGACGAAGGCGGACCGGAAAGCGCCATGGTCAGTGATTTTGTCATGAGCGATATGCCGGGGGCGCAGGTTGATGCCACCGAAGTGGATGCCATTTCCGAGGCGGATGTTTACCTGGCTTATGGCCGTCATCAGCAGGCGGAAGATATTTTGCGCCAGGCATTGGACAAAACGCCGGACCAGCTGGATCTTCATGCCAAGTTGCTCGAAGTTTTCCATGCCGCGAAAAACGCCGATGCGTTTGAAGAACAAGCCAGGCTGTTGCATGAGAAAATTGGCGGTGATGAGTCCAATAGTTACTGGACGGAGATTGCACCACTGGGTCGTGAAATCTGCCCCCACAGCGAGCTGTTCGGCGGTGACGGGGGTATGGCCATGGACAATGCCATAGATTCAGTTTCGGCAGACGAAGAAGATCTGCTGGACTTTGATTTTGACGCCAATGATGATCTTGGTGATATTAGCGCGGATGCCGGTGGTAGCGATAACCTGGATGAGGCGATGGATTTCGACATGTCCTCGCTGGACATGGGTGGGGGTAGCGAAGAACCGGCGGAACCGGAAACACCGGATCTTGAATCATTTGGCAGTGCGATTGAAGAAGAGACCAGTGTAGGCGACGATGACAACAGTCTCGATTTTGACATGTCATTTGGCGAAGAAGAAGATACGTCAGGCGCTATGGACGAACCTCTGGACATGGACATGGACATGGGTAGTACCAGCGAATTCGAAGCTGCCGAGGATGATAACAGCCTCGATTTTGGCGGACTGGAACTGGAATCTGATTCGCAACAAGAAGAACTAACAATGGACGATGATGACGCGCCACTGGAACTATCGTTGGACGACGGTGATAGCGTGGCTGCTGGGGGGGGAGACGACATGTCACTGGATTTTGATCAGGGCGATGATCAGGGCGCCGATATCGTGCAGCTCGATACCGGCGGAGGCCATGAGATCGATCTGGATGGTGAACTGGACGAAGACATTTTTTCCAATGTGGACGAGGTGGGCACCAAGCTTGATCTGGCTAAAGCGTATGTTGATATGGGTGACAGTGATGGTGCCCGCAGCATACTGGATGAAGTTCTTGAAGAAGGTGACGATACCCAGAAGCAACAGGCTGAAGAATTGTTGCAGCAAATGGGATGATCGCAGCAGGTATAGACCCCTGCCTGTTACCTCCAATTAATGCAATGCAAGCTATCGAAACCGCCAGCGTGGGTAACCCTGGCGGTTTTTTTGTGGCGGGGGAAGTTGCCATTGTTTTTCGCGGTCTAATCACGCCTGATACTTTAATAGACGGCTAATTTATTGGTTTGCTCATGCATCCGGTCATTCGTATTGTCAGCTTTTTTATCCTCGCCGGTTTTGTTGCCTTTGGCGGGCGATATGAACTGGCGCTCGGATTTTTAATTGTTGCCGTGCTGATCGCGTTCAAACGATTGCAGTCTATAGAATTGAGCATTCGTATCATTAAACGAATGCGTTGGTTGTTTTTGTCGATTTTAATTGTCTATTTATGGTTTACGCCGGGACAACCATTGATCCCATATATGCAAGACGCCATGCCAACCGTGGAAGGGTTGCAAACCGGTGTGCTGCGGATATTTACCCTGGTGTTGATCATCCTTGCGGTTAACTACTTCGTATCCGCGATTGCCCGTAATCAGCTGGTCGAAGCCATCACCTGGTTGTCGTATCCGCTGCGATGGTTGGGTATCGACAATAAATTATTGGCGTTACGGATCGCGTTAACACTGGAACTGATTCCGAAAGTGCAACATATCGTACTGGACATGAAGCAGCACTATTTTGACGAAATGTTGCGTTTGCGGCCGGAGAAAAAAGTGTTCCTCTCCGGCATTACCACGCGCCTGGCGGCGATCAGCCGGATTGTGGAAATATTGTTCGAGCGGATTGTTGATAATGCTGTCAATATGCCTGCAGAACCGCTATCGATTCATACGTTAAAGCCTCCGCCCATCATTCAATGGCTGGTACCGGTTGGATTTACCGGTTTGTTCCTCTGGCTGCAACAGCTGGGAAGCTAATTGTCGCATTAGGCGAATGTCGGGTGGATGTTACCAGTCCTGGTAGTAGAAGTAGCGGTGGGGTTCCCAATTGTAATGATGGGTTTACGTCGTGAAAACTGTTGCTGAGGTAATACACTTGCTAATAACGAGACAGAGCCCTGCGTTTGCACTTTGACGATAAGTTAAATTTATAGGCATTGTGTAGTCTATTCCCATTTTGCGGATCTTATCCTTCCGGAATTTAAAGAATGGTCCTGCTGCTTCCGATGATATCTCTGTGCTTTTATAATACGACCGGATAATAGCGGATCTGGTAAATAACAACCTTGTCGGAGCGATTCCATGGAGATATCTTCATTTATAACGTTGGGTGGCATCGCCGCCTTGCTGGTATACGGTATTATGATCTACAACAACCTGGTATCGGTAAAACACAACGTTTCCAAATCCTGGTCAAACATTGATGTGCTGTTGAAGCAGCGGCACGACGAGTTGCCGAAACTCATTGAGGTGTGTAAGCAATATATGGGTTATGAAAAAGATACCATGGAGCGGATCATTAAGGCCCGCTCCGCCGTTGCATCGGCGAGAGAGCGATCGGACGTCAGCGCACTGGGCGCGGCGGAATCACAGTTACGGTTGGGTCTGGGTAACCTGTTCGCGCTTGCTGAATCCTACCCCGACCTGAAAGCGGATCAGAGCTTCCAGCATTTACAGTCACGGATTACCGGCCTGGAAAATGCCATTGCCGACCGCCGGGAATTCTATAATGAGGCGGTCAATATCAATAATGTTCGTATTGAACAATTTCCGGATGTCATCGTTGCGCGGTTTTTTAATTTTAAAGAAGCTGCTCTTCTGGAATTCAGCGAGGAAGAAAAGGCCGACGTTAATGTCAAAGCGTTGTTTGGCCAGTAGTTATATGCGCCATGGTGATTGCGTCGCAGTCTCCAGATGGTCTACGGTAGAGGGGCGAGTCAGCCGATGGGGTAAAGATTAAAATAATTTGTACCTGTTATAATGGTTGATCAGCGAACGAAATAACAACCTGTCATTCGCAATGAGTATATTTTCCAGTGTATTTGACCCGGCACAGCTGAAGCAGGAAATCCTTCAGGCATCGTCTCAGGAATTCTGGTTCCATGCGGTACTCATTATAGCGCTCACCACGGCGGGCTTCTATTTTGCGTTTGTTTTTTTTCGTCGTGCCCGCATCATTGAAGACACACCAACCTCGAAAATCCGCTCCGCCGCTCAAGGGTATGTAGAGCTTGTTGGGCATGGCAATACCATTGACGGGCCGGAGATTGTGGCACCGCTGTCCAAAACACCCTGTACCTGGTATCGCTACAAGGTTGAAAAGCTTGACGATAAGCATGACCGGACCATTGATTCGGGATGCAGCGAGGATTTGTTTATGCTGGTTGGCGAAACCGGCACCTGCGTCATTGATCCTGAAGGAGCGGAAGTGACTCCAACGGTAAGAAAGGTCTGGTACGGTTCGAGTTATGACGGGCCTTCCAGCAGTATGTTCGGTATGTTCGGCCGCCGCTACCGGTTTACCGAGGAGCGCATGCACCCCGGTGATCCGTTGTACGCCATTGGCTTTTTTCGGTCCGTGGGTGGTAACGATGAACCCTTTAATACGGCAGCAGAAGTGCGGGAGTTGCTGAAAAAATGGAAACAGGATCAGGAGAAACTGGTCAAGCACTTTGATCGCAACAAGGACGGGCAAATCGATGCCCAGGAGTGGGAAAACGTGCGTAAAGTTGCTAACTACTTTGTGCGTAAGAAGCAAATGAAGCGAAAAACACCGCCGGTCACCCACATTATGAATAAACCGCAGAACAGCCGCCAACCTTTTTTGTTATCCAGTAAACCGCAACATAATCTTACTCGCCGTTACCGGATATTTGCCGCCGGTTCGTTAGCGGGTTTCCTGGGTGCCGGGAGCCTGGCCGCCTGGATGTTTCTTGTTCGCTTTTAGATTTTTGGCTGGTATTGCAGCTGAACGTTATCGCTTTCATCATAATTGCGAACCCAGTGCCGTTGTATAAATTAACACGACCGGCAACTGTGCCACGACAATCACGGTACGATTGGCAACCTTCTGGCCATCGGCAATGTTGAAAAAATGATTAACTCGGGTTGCCAGGTGATTTGCCGTCCAGTGCGCTAACCAGTAGCTTAAAATGGCGAACAATACAATGATTAGAAAAATAAACAACTGTGGCAGGTAGCGGATATTATCGACGTTTAAGGCCGCCTGCATCCAGCTGAACACCAGTGTTGACCCCGCGATGGTTTGCACCGGCAATACAAAAGCCGGCACCCGGCCAATGACCGGAATCAATGAAAACAGCAAAGGTAAAATAAACAAAATATTGAGCAATGTACTAATCCGGTGACTGCCGGCTGTTAATAAATTCATCAGCGCAGGTGCTTCGTGAATACCGAAAATCACCGGGTAGCTCAGCAAAATAAACAGCATGATTGTAATGGCACGAGCCAGCGGAATGAGCAATCGCTCGAAAATCCACTGACTGACAGCAACGTCCTCAAAGAATGTTATGATCTTTGTGCCAATGATTTCCACGGCAACAGAAGATATCAAAAAAACCAATATCGCGGAAAGCGTTTTGCCGTTTACGAGTATCTCGATAATGGACATGGGCGGCTATGCTGTTGAGCGTTGTTTGTTAAAATAATGACGCACCCTTTCGATATTGTGCTGGCGGGTCCAGTGCGGCGTGGGACATCGCGCGATGTTGTGTTTTTCCGGCGCATTTGTCACAGTCAGTGATCGTTGCTATTTTGTAACGACAATGATAATTGCAGCTAATAATAGGACAAATCCCGGTGGTTGCGAAGTATATCGGCCGGAGAAAAGCCGGATTTAATATTTTATGAAAATGTTAACGACTGACATTCCAGCCTGGGTGCGGTGGATCGCGCAGGATGAAGATGGTACCTGGTGGGGTTATGAGTGTGAACCTTTGCAACAGGATCGCGGCTGGTACGAGAACGAAGTGGGACGATACGTAAAGCTGGTGATCGGTGAGGCCAATTCCCATTGGCAAACGACATTAAAGAAAGTGAAATGACAATGGCATTATGTAGTGCTGTCAGCGGGAGTTGTCATTGATGGGTAATTGCTGTCGCCGGCAATAAAGCAGGTGATATAACGGCGAAATCAGATCATGATGGCAGCGGCCACAAGTCCTTGGCCTGATTGATAACGAAATTTCGAAATTCTGTGGCGATTGGTGACAAGCGTTTGCCTTTACGATAAACGATGTACCAATGGCGAAGAATGGGAAATCCTTCCGCCTTGATAATGGCAACGCGGTTTAACTCCAGTTCCAGTTCCAGCGTATGAATGGAAACGATACCCAGTCCCAGTCCCGCCTGTACTGCTTGCTTGATAGCTTCGTTACTGCTCATGCTGACGGTGGTGGCCAGCTTCGCGCCTTTTTCCATAAAGAACTGTTCAATGGCGGTGCGAGTACCCGAACCTACTTCCCGCAAAATAAAAGTCTCTTTCTGTAAATCTTCTATGGAAATATTGTCCTGGTTTGCCATGTGGTGGCCTGGCGGTGCAATGAGAACCAGCGGATTTTCCATGAACGATTCCGCTTCCAGATCCATATCTGTCGGGGGTCGGCCCATGATGACCACGTCGGTGTCGTTGTTTTCCAGGTGTTGTAATAATCCTTCTCGGTTGGTTACATCCAGGTTGATGGTGACCGAATCGTGAAGCTTGTTGAACGCGGCAAGGATACGCGGAGCAAAATAGTTCGCAGTGCTGGCAACGGCCATGGACAATTTTCCCTGCTTAACACCTTTGAGGTTTTCAATGACATGTTCCGCTTCTTCCAGTTGTTGCTGGATGGAGCGGCAATAGTTATACATTTCCTGGCCGGCTTCGGTGAGATAAACCTTTTTGCCGATTTGTTCAAACAACGGCAGACCAATGCTTTCTTCAATCTGTTTGATCTGCATGGAGACGGCCGGCTGGGTCAAATGTAACTCGTCCGCGGCCTTGGTAAAACTCAAATTGCGGGCCACCGCTTCCAGCACGGTTAATTGTCGAAATGTAATGTGCATCAGATCACCAACCTGGAGTGAGCAATCTGGTCAGGGAAAAGGATACGACACGATAGTGCCAGATTGTTTCATCAAGTTTAGACTAAAAATGTCGCGCTGTATTCAGTATAGAGTAAAGAAAACTTAAGTAACATCTACCGCTGAGATGCCCTTTTTTATACTACTGAAAACAACAGCCTAGGCCATTTGTTTAATTCAACAACGTTGCAAGGGTTTTACGTGCTGAACGTACCCGTTCATCCTGGCTGCCTAGCAGCGTGAATATATCCAGTACCGTTTTGCGTGCGATGTCGTCACCAAAGTTGCGGTCTTTCTTAATGATGTCAAACAATAATTCCAGTGCGTCATCATACGATTGTGTCGCGATGTAATGGTTTGCCAGATCCAGTCGTGCCTGTAAATCCATTTCATCCTGTTCAACGCGTTGTAGCAAGGTATCCTTGTCGGCCAGGTTATCGCTGCGTTCACCGAGCTCAATTTTGGTCATCAATTCCTTGAAACGGTCTTCCTGCTGCAGGTTTAATGGCACTTTGTTGAGCAGGGTTTTGGCGTCATCGTAGTCTTTTTTCTCCACCAGCAATGATGCCAGATCAATTTTGGCATTATTGTTGTCGTCATCAATTTGAACCGCCTCTCCGAGTAGGGCTATGGCGGTATCAACATCGCCTTCTTCATGCTTTGTCAGCGCCTGCTGACGTTTAGTTTCACTCTCATTGGGTAAAATTTTCTCCAGAAATTCGCGAATGGCGGGTTCGGGCAGGGCGCCTGAAAATTCGTTGACCAGTTTGCCATCGTAAACGGCTTTGACGCTGGGAATGCCGCGGACACCAAATTGTGCCGCCAGATTCTGGTTCTCATCCGCGTTGACTTTAGCGAGTATGAACTTGCCCTCGTATTCTTCAGCCAGTTTTTCGAGCAGTGGTTTCAGGGTCTGACAGGGGCCGCACCACGGTGCCCAAAAATCGACAACCACGGGGACCGTTTTGGATTTTTCGAGGACTTGTTGCTGAAAATTCTGTTCGTTGACATCGATTGAATACATAACTCGCTTCCGTTTTCTTCCTGTTATGGGTGTATTATTGTGTAGATTGTAATCAGATGGTGACAGATCGCCCCAACTTCAAGGCTTTGCGCCACTCTTTGACGGCGACATTTTCGTCGCGTTCGAGATATTGTGCTTAATTCTACAGTCTATAGTAGTGGTAAGTGAATTGCATAATTGAAAAGAGATATAAGCGATAAGACAGCCATTATCCGATGATTTTTAAATCCCAGTTTTCCGCGACACACCAAAATCGAAAATTCATCCAGCAAGCGTATCTTGCCGATGAGGCGCAATGCATGACATCGTTATTGCAGGAACTGGAGGGTTATGGGGCATTACGAGGCACCATTCAACACCAGGCTCGTGAACTGGTAATCGCAGTGCGTGAAAACACCCAGAGTTTTGGGGGATTGAACGCCTTTTTACAGGAATACGATTTATCTTCCCGGGAAGGGATCGTCCTGTTGTGTCTGGCCGAAGCCTTGTTGCGCATCCCGGATGCCGACACTGCTGACCGTCTGATTCGCGACAAACTGACCAATGCCAACTGGGAACAGCACCTGGGGCAAAGCCAGTCCTGGTTTGTCAATGCCGGTACCTGGGGGTTAATGCTCACTGGCCGAATGATCAACCTGGACGAAGCCACCCAGCAGGATCCCATGACGGTGGTCAACGGATTGATGGCCCGTGCCAGTGAACCGGTGGTGCGCTCAGCCTTGCGGGAAGCCATGCGTATTATGGGGCACCAGTTTGTCATGGGGCGCACTATCGAAGAGGCGCTGGCACGCAGCGAAAAAGAACCAAACCGGATCTATCGTTATTCTTATGACATGCTGGGTGAGGCCGCCCTTTGCCAGGAAGATGCCGACCGCTACGCTGATGTCTATCGCCAGGCAATTAATGCCATTGCAGCTCATCGTGACAATAAACTTAGCATCGAGCAAGCACCCGGTATTTCCGTCAAGCTCTCTGCTCTGCATCCCCGTTTTGAATATGCACAACGGGATCGCTTAACGAACGAGTTAATACCCAAAGTCATGGCATTGGCTGAGGTCGCGCAACAAGCCAACATCAGTATGACCATTGACGGTGAAGAAGCGGACCGACTAGATATTACCCTGGATGTCATTGAAGCCATTATCGGTGACCCACAATTTGCAGCGTGGCCTGGGCTGGGCGTGGTGGTTCAAACCTACCAGAAGCGCGCTCCCCATGTGATCGACTGGCTTGGTGAACTGGTTCAGCGTCATCAGCGCCGAATCATGGTTAGACTGGTTAAAGGCGCTTACTGGGATACGGAAATCAAACGTGCCCAGGAGCAGGGCCTGGCGGGTTATCCGGTATTTACCCGCAAGCAGCATACCGATGTGTCGTATTTAGCCTGTGCGCAAAAACTGTTAACCATGGGTGAGGCGGTGTATCCGCAATTTGCCACTCACAACGCTCATACGGCAGCTGCGGTGATACACATGGCGGGTAAGCGCCATTCTTACGAGATGCAGCGCCTGCACGGGATGGGTGAGGCTTTGTATCAGGCGTTGTTGGATGATGATAATAGCGTGGCTTGCCGCGTTTATGCGCCCGTGGGTAGTCACAAAGACCTGTTGCCGTATCTGGTGCGGCGCTTGCTGGAAAACGGCGCCAATACCTCATTTGTCAATCGAATCACCGATGACCGCCAGCCCATTGACGATATCGTTGCCGACCCCGTGCAGCGTGTGCAGGGTTCCAATCTTTCGGCTCATCCGCGTATTCCTTTGCCCGTGGCGATGTTTGGCGAACAGCGGCGAAACTCCAGCGGTATCAATCTCAGCGATGAACAGGAGCTACTTGCCCTGCAATCCCAAATTGAGCCTTATCACCAACAACAGTGGTTAGCGTCGCCGCTGGTCGATGGCAATGCCCTGCAAGGCGACAAGCAACCATTAGTGAATCCTGCCAATCATCAGCAAATAATCGGCGAAGTGATCGTAGCGACGGAACAACACGTGGAACAGGCAATCACCTCGGCGCAGGCATCCAGTATCGAGTGGGACAAGGTACCCGGTAACGAGCGAGCGGCGGTACTGGATCGTGCCGCGGATTTGCTGGAACAACAGCGCGCAAAATTCATATCGTTGATAATCCGGGAAGGTGGGCGTTGTATACCCGACGCCCTGTCAGAAGTGCGCGAAGCGGTGGATTTTTGCCGTTATTATGCCCATCTGGCGCGTGTCCAGATCACCCGTCCGCAAGAGTTGCCTGGGCCGACGGGTGAATCCAATGTGTTGACCCTGCATGGCCGGGGCGTGTTTGTTTGTATCAGTCCGTGGAATTTTCCATTGGCGATATTCTGTGGCCAGGTCGCTGCGGCATTGGTGACGGGTAACAGTGTTATTGCCAAACCGGCGAGTCAAACGCCATTGGTGGCCATGGAGGCCGTGCAGCTATTACACAAAGCTGGTGTGCCTGGCAACGTGCTGCAGCTGTTGCCGGGTTCCGGCACGGTTGTGGGCAACCGGCTGGTGACAGATCCACGCATAGCGGGCGTTGCATTTACCGGTTCGACACAAACCGCCAACAACATTAACCTTAAGCTGGCGCAACGAAGCGGATCCATTGTACCGTTTATTGCTGAAACCGGTGGTCAGAACGCCATGATTGTTGACAGTTCGGCGTTGCCGGAACAGGTTGTGGTTGATGTGATTAAATCAGCGTTCAACAGCGCCGGTCAACGGTGTTCTGCATTACGGGTGTTGTTCGTGCAGCAGGATGTCGCACCAAGAATGTTATCCTTGTTAAAAGGTGCCATACAGGAACTTAATATCGGTGAACCCAGTTGGCTGTCCACCGACGTGGGACCGGTAATAGATAGCACCGCACAACACAACCTGCAGCAACATATTGCCTGGCTGCAACAGCACGGCCGGCTGGTTTGCGAACTGCCGGAAAACGAATTTTGGCAAGCCGGGACTTTCGTAGCACCCTGTGTTTATGAAATCGAAGCGCTGTCACAACTGAAACAGGAAGTGTTTGGCCCCATTCTTCACGTGATTCTCTATAAGGCTGATCAGCTGGATGAGGTGATTCAAGCCATCAATGCGACGCATTACGGTTTGACGCTGGGGATTCATAGCCGTATTGAAGAAAAAGCGCGCTATATCCAGCAACGGGTACGTGTGGGGAATATTTATGTGAACCGTAACATAGTCGGTTCTGTTGTTGGCGTTCAACCGTTTGGCGGTGAAGGGTTGTCCGGTACCGGACCCAAGGCGGGGGGACCCCACTATCTATACCGGTTTACCACTGAGCGGGTGTTTACCAATAATTCTTCGGCCATCGGCGGAAATGCGACGCTGCTTACACTAAAATAACCAATAGACAACTATTATTTATCTGTGAAATTTATTTAAATCGCTGCAACGTAGAAACGATAAACTTTTAATATTCTATTACATTGGTTTTTAGCGTGATATTAAATCATATCGCTATACCGATAAAACATAAGCGAGACGCCATGCCTGGAAAATATACTGATCACATCAATCCTTGTTTTACGAAACGCCTTTTTCTGTTTGTAGTGATCACTACGATTTTATTTACTGTAGGGTGTGGTTCTTCCGACAATGACGCTGACCGGACTCAGGCCAACATGCCGGTTGCCGATAGTTCCTTTAAAAACTATGTCGAGCAGGGTGATTTGCCTGGTTTGAAAAAGCGGGGCAATCTGCGCATATTAATTAGCGACGCCGGGCTGGAGGCGCCTTATTTGCCACGTCGCGGACTACCCATTCATTACGAATCTGAACTCGCCAAACGATTTGCGCAACAACTGGATCTTGAGCCGCAATGGATCTATGTCGAGCAGTTCAACCAGCTGATCCCAATGTTGCTCGACGGCAGGGGCGATATCATTGTTTCCAACTTGACCATTACCGATCAACGTAAGGACAAAGTGGCGTTTTCGGTGCCCGTGGCGATAACAACGGAGCAGCTGGTTGTGCGCGCCGATGATACACCCAAAAAGGTTGAAGACTTGCGGGGAAGAAAGGTGGCTTTGCTCAAATCCAGTTCTTACTGGGACACCATGATGAAACACAAGGCCGATTATCCCGAGATAAAGTTGCAGCCTGTTGCATCGAATAAGTCTGTCCTTGAACTGCTCGATGACGTGGCAATGGGTAAATATGATGCCACGGTTGCCGACAGTAATATCGTTAACGCCATTTTACCCGTGCACCCGGAGCTGAAAGTCGCCTTTGATGTTTCCCGGGAACGTCCGATTGGGTGGGCGATCAGACCCGATGCGGGGGAATTGCAGAATGAAGTTAACAAGTTCCTTAATCATGAAAATCTGAAAACCCAGCGTGCCAGCGAATACAAAACGGATCTTGACGGCATCAAGGAACGGAATCTGTTGCGCGTCATTACCCGCAACAATGCCGCGACTTATTTTCTGTGGCGCGGCGAATTGATGGGTTTCGAATACGAGCTTGCCAAACGCTTTGCCGATCAGTTAGGCGTTCGGCTGGAAATGATTGTTGCCCCGTCACGCGATGTGCTATTGACGTGGTTAGTGCAAGGCAAAGGTGACATGGTGGCTGCATCATTGACCATTCCCGATACCAATTCGTCACCCACCGTTCGTTATTCACGGCCTTATCACAAGGTTTATGAAATCGTCGTGGCACGCGATGGTGAACCGGACATCGAGGATATCAAGCAATTGTCCGGCCGAACTTTTCACGTTCGCCGCAGCAGTGCCTATTGGGAAACTTTGCAGGGTATTAAACAACAGGGCGTTGATATAAATGTCAAGACAGTACCTGAAAGTGAGGAAACCGAGCAGATTATTGCCAAAGTTGCGGACGGAGAATATGACTTGACGATATCAGACAGCCACATCCTTGATATTGAATTAACCTGGCGTGATGATATCAAGGGGTTGCTCAACCTGGGCAAGGAAGTCTCCCACGGTTGGGTAATGCGAAAAGACTCACCGGAATTGCTGAAAGCGGTCAACCAGTATATTGATAAAGAATACCGCGGCTTGTTTTACAATATCACCCGTACAAAGTATTTCGAGAAACCCAAGACCATTGCCCGGCGGCTGCAACAACGGGTTGA
>JASFMT010000025.1:0-16672 GCA_050117455.1 Gammaproteobacteria bacterium
CATGTAACTGACAGATGTGTCCGTTAGTGAATTCATTTATGAAATTTTTACCATTCGCCCTTTTCGATTAAATCCTTGAATAGTTGATTGAATCAATAGGTTATCCGGGTGTTTAGCCCAGGTGTCAAAAAATTTTCCCTCGCATTAGTAAAGGATTTAGCTAAACTTCCGATTTAAACTAATAGACCCCTTAACCCGTACCGCTATGAATTCTTTTCTGCGCCGTGTGCTCTCCAATGCGAACTACGTTGTCGCGTTTGGCTCATCATTAATGATTGCATTGATGATTAGCCTCGCGATTACCGGGATATCGCATATGGGGTCTATTAAAGATGCGCTGGAAACCATCACCACAGAACGCGCTGAGCGTATCAACATTATCACCGGCATGCGCCGCATCGTGCGTGAGCGCTCCCTCACCATGTATGCCATTTATCTCACCAAAGACCCGTTTCAAAGGGACGACGAGTTTATGCATTTTAATGCACTGGCCGAGCAATTTATCAAGCTGCGCCTGGAGTTTGAAAAAGCCGGTGTTTTACCCCAGCAGCAACAACTTTTTGATCATGCCCTGGGCCTGATTACCCGAAGCGCTCCACTGCAGGAAAATATCGTTGAATTAATGATGGATAAATCCGAGACCGATATTTATACGTTAATGTCGGCCATCGACCTGCCTTTGGAAAAACGCATATTGTCATCGTTCGATAAACTTATCGAGATCGAGCAGGAGATTACCCGAAACGCCAATGTGCTCGCCAAGCAGGAATATGAAGAAGCCTATTATATGATGGTTTTGATTGGCATTGTGGTTACGGTGCTGGGTGTATTGATAACGGTATTGGTTATCCATCGCACGCGACGTATCGAAGGCGACTTGTTCGAGGCCAAGGAACAGGCGGAAGTTACACTGCATGCCATTGGTGACGCGGTTATTACCACGAATCACACGGGTGAGGTCGTCTATCTCAATCCTGCTGCAGAGCATCTAACAGGCTGGCGTTGTGAAGATGCCGTGGGTAAAGACATTGCCCAGGTATATTGCGTCAAGGATGAATCCGGTAAAAACACGCTGGATCATCCCATTTATCAGGGAAAGATCGATGGCCAGACCATGCCCCTTGCGCACCACTGTATTTTAACCAGCCGCAACGAAGACGAGTACATTGTTAAGGATACTTCATCACCGTTATATAAAAATAATGGTGACAAATTCGGTATGGTGCTGGTATCCCGCGATGTTACCCACGAACGCAATCTTGCCAACCAGCTGTCGTGGCAGGCGCGACATGATAGCCTGACGGGATTGGCAAACCGCCGGCAATTTGAACTTACATTGTCGAGCCTGCTGGCCAATAACGACACCGACAGGCCCAAACACGCATTGCTGTACCTGGACCTCGACCAGTTTAAACTGGTGAACGATACCTGTGGTCATGTTGCCGGCGACGAACTGTTAAAACAAATGGTTAGTCTGCTGAAATCCAATATCCGGGAAGCGGATTTATTGGCCAGGCTGGGCGGGGACGAGTTTGGATTAATTCTCGAAGCCTGTCCGTTAGCCAAAGCTGAACGTATTGCAACACAGTTGATTGAATCGGTCCGGGAGTTTCGGTTTGTGTGGAAAGGCAAGGTATTTTCTCTCGGCGTTAGTATCGGGTTGGCGATGATCGACGAGTATTGCCGTGATGCCGAAGCTATTTTAAGTGCTGCCGATGCGGCCTGTTTTATTGCCAAGGACAATGGCCGTAACCGCGTCTGGATCCATCAACTGGATGATGCCGATGTGGCGCAACGGCATGGCGAAATGGAGTGGGCATCCAAAATCAATACCGCCCTGGAAGAGAACCGGTTTCTGCTTTACTACCAGAAGGTTCAGCCGGTCACTGCGAGTGACGGCGGGCATTATTTCGAGTTTCTGGTTCGCATGATCAACGAAAGCGGAGAAATTATAACGCCGATGTCCTTTATCCCCGCCGCAGAACGTTACGGAACCATGGTTGCCATTGACCGTTGGGTGATTAAACGGGTATTTGGCTGGTTGAAAAAGAACGAGCGTAAAATTAAACCCAAGGATGTCTATTCCGTTAATCTCTCCGGCCAATCGCTGTGTGACGATGGCTTTCTGCAGTTCTGTATTAACGAGATGGGTACCAGGCAGGTAAATCCTGCCAATATCTGCTTCGAGATTACGGAAACAGCGGCCATTTCCAACTGGAGTCATGCCAGTCAATTTGTTGCGGCGTTGAAGTCCCGCGGCTGTCAGTTTGCGCTGGATGATTTTGGCAGCGGTATGTCATCCTTTAATTATCTTAAAAACCTTCCCGTTGACTACATCAAAATCGACGGTGCCTTTGTGAGTGATATGCTGACAGACCCTGTGGACCAGGTGATGGTCAACGCCATCAACAAAATCGGCCAGAGTATGGGCATCAAAACCATTGCGGAATTTGTAGAAAACCAGGAAATACTGGCGATGCTAAAGGATATGAACGTGGATTTTGCGCAAGGCTTCGGTGTGCATGTGCCCGAAGCCCTGGAACCGCTAAATTTTAAAGTTCATTACATATCAGGCGATAAATTCAAAATAAGTTAAGAATTTTTTAATCGAGATTTGAGTAACAGGAGAATGGTCATGACAGGTTTGATGGGGCGAGCTCACGCCGGGATTCTATTGGGTGTATTTGTGGTACTGGCCGCCGTGGCGGGCAGTCATCAAGCATTGGCAGACATGAGTCTGGCAAAGCATAAAGTGGTAGTGCAAAGTTCCAGTTCTGATCCTGAATTGCAGGGTTTGGCGTTAGTCATCGCAGGTAATTTGCAGAAACATTACGGCATGGACAACGTGGATATCGAGGTAGTGGCTTACGGGCCGGGACTGGGTATTATGACGGCGGACAGTCCTCACGCCAAAAAAGTGAAAAGTCTTCTGGACCACAACGTCAAGTTCAGCGCCTGTGAAGGGACCTTGAAGTTTATGGAAGCTAACAAGGGTAAACGCCCAAAGCTGGTTTCCGGGGTGGGGACTGTGCCTGATGGGGTGGTACGGGTTATAGAGTTGCAGGAAAAAGGATACGCATACGTGTATCCCCGTTAGTCGCTGTTAGCCGGCTTTACGGCATAGTCAGCTGAATCGAGAGCCCCGGTGGTGTTTCGCCGGGGCTTTCTTTTTTGATGATAAATACATCAAAAGCCGGTGAGATTATGCGGATTTTCGCATTTCCCGCTAATCGATAATTTGCCGTTATCCCATAAAAGCTGTTTGTTAAATGCCTGTTTAACCGGTCAAGCTGCAATGTTCCGGAACAGCGGTGTTGTTTTACGGTCCTAACACTGTGTACTTGCAAAAACACCTGCTATCCTTATGAGAGGTAGGATCAGGCATATATTTGGGACGTGCAAAATGGAGATTGTGAATATGAAAATGCGTTTTATTCAATTGGTTACACTGGTATTCGTCGCGATGCTGTCCGTTGCAAGTTACGCGGGCGGTGCCGGATGCGATTCCAAAAAAGGACACGGCAACAAGGACATGTCCGCTGCTGCGGAACAGGAATTCAAGGACAGCCACAGCTGGCTGTTCTCGGAAAAATCCAGCAATGAAACAATGGACAAGTCCGCTCAACCGGCAAAATCATCGTCTGAAAATGACGATATGGTCGAGATATAAGTCGTTGAGGTTGCCGGTGCTGTCGGCATTCAATGCACTGAATGGAAAAAGAGGGCAATCGCCCTCTTTTTTTTGCCGAAGTAAAATCCTGTAACCAGGTCCACAAATCCCACTCGTTGACACAAGCTGCCCGGAACGGTCGTTCGCTGAACGAAGCCGGCTGATTGTGATGACACGTCGTCAACCTCACGAATAACCCCGCGGAATGTGAAGCAGTTCACGATGAGGGGTATTCCATATACGATACTTTAAGTTGACAATACCGAAACAGCAATACTGGAAAAATTATGGCGACGCTACAGAAACTGGGCGAGGACAGCAAATGCCTGTTAAAACATGCCCAGACCCGCATCGGCCGGGCAACGGATAATGAAATTGTTCTCGAAGATGAGACGGTCAGTGGCTATCATGCGCTGGTGACTATACGTCCTGCGACGAATGGCGCCAACGGAAATGATTGTATTATTGAGGATCTCGGCAGCACCAACAAGATGTTTGTTAACAACCACCAGGTTGCGCGTCACGTACTCAAGGAGGGAGATATTATCCGCCTGGGTAATACACGCCTGAAATTTTCCACCCGCCAATATGTACCACCGCAAACGCAATTCCAGCAGACTCAGAAATTAAAACTAAGCAAACCGCCCGGTTACGCTCTGCTTAAATAAAAGCGCTACAGTTAGAGGTTCAGTAAAAAATAAACCCGGCGTTCCACTAAGGGAAACGAGCCGGGCTTTGAGCATTGCCGTGGTTAGCTGCTGCATCCAACCACGTTTACAAGTACAGCAGGCGGAACTTGAATCACACTAACAAGAATGAGTGATGGCTATGAGCTAAGGTATTCTTGCCTTTCGAACTGTTCACGGACACCATATCCAGATTGCCGCATTCGGGACACTTGGTGCGAAATTTCGCTATATGGAATATGGTCCAAGCCGCGGGAATGGCCAGCAGAGGCAACAGACCGGTCATCAGGGCGACGCTGCCGACGATGAGCCATAAGAATAAATCCAGCAGAAAACTTTCAAAACATTGATTAACTGCCTTTCCCGTGTAGCCGCAGGAAGTACATACTTTTGTTGACATCGCAAAAACCTCCAGAAATATTTTTGATGGGCGCATTTTACGGGGTATTAAATTAACGTTGACTGAATCGGGGGTGGCCGTTGCTTATGGCGCCATAAACATCACTTGAGCAACGCCTGAAAGCTTGATATGTATCAAGGAAAAGCCGGTGATGGCGGTGTAATACGGTTAAAAAGGTTAAAGTGATATGTATCAGGCACCCTGGAAGAAGTTTAAAGAGTAAATGTGCATCGGCGCTACTGTTACCAATAGTTATAATTAGGCAATGATTAATCGACAACGTATGGAACCGGCGGTAGAAAAACCGTTTATCGTTTTCATCGTCGGCTTTCGGATCAACAACTACTGGAAAATTCACAAGTGGCTGCCGGTCAGGCGGGCATTTAGCCGCATGCTAACGGAATTGGCGAGCAACCCCGCCAGAGGCTGCATGGGGTACGAATACTGGGGCGGGCGCGTGCCCATGTGTATCCAGTACTGGGACAGCTATGACGCGCTGCTGGACTATGCCCGGGATAAAAGCGCCCAGCATTTTCCCGCCTGGTTTGCGTATAACTCGCAATACTCTGACGGTGGCGCGGTGGGCTTGTGGCACGAGGTGTATACGGCTGAGCCGGGTGATTTCAAGGCGGTGTATAAAAATATGCCGGCATTTGGGTTGGGCAGGGCCACCTCGTTGACTTCCTTCAAATCCACCAAAATCAACGATGGTACAGGAACGGCAGTGACAACAGGAGAGCAGCGAAATGACGACGGTTAGTCATGCTTTTCAATTCAGGTTGCATAGCGAGTACGCGTCCGCGAAAAATGATGTGGCGTCGCTGCAATTTGAGCATCATGTGAAAAACGGCTGGCAGCTTTATGAGCCACGGGATTACACGGCCGGCTTTCTGGTGTTGCTATATGCGATCTTCAATTGCCAACATTTGTATTTTCGGGTTAACGCCGCGGAGCGGGGTATTCAACTGACTTCAGCGGATGGTTTTTTGACAGCGGTAACTGATGATCAATGGCATTTGCAAAAACTGCATATTCATTTTGACGCGATACAAGCTTCAGGAAATGCCGCCGAGGGGGATGAAGACTATATTATCGAGCGTATGGAGCATTGTCCGGTATCGGTTAATATCAAGCGGCCAACGGACACCAAAGTTACATTGCGTTTTCTATAATGGCTAGGTCGATACAATGACCCGCAACGCGTCCAGCCGCGGTGCTGCCGTTTCCAGCGCCCGGCTGACCTCTTCATACTGTTCCTGAAAAAAGTCAATTTCTTCCTGCCGTACATTGGGGTTAACCTGTTGCAGTGCCCGCAAGCGGTTAATTTCGGGCCGTAGCAATTGATCAGCGCGCTGTTGCGCTTCCGATAAAATGGCCGGCGCCCGTTGCGTGGCGACCTGTTCACTGTGTTCAATCAGGGTCTTGATTTCGGCGCGATGCGATTTCACGATCGTGGCAGCCGTTTCGATGTTCACCTGGCTTTGACGCTGGTTAACGACGTTATGGGGCAGTGACCGGTCGTATGATTTACCGTTGCCATCCACGACGGTTCGTATAATCGTGGGCGGCAAATAGCGGCGGATCTGCAACTGTTCGCTGGCTGATGACTCCACGATGAACACGGTTTCCAGCAACAGGTTCCCGGGCTTGATGTCAGGATGTTTGATAGCACACAACGCCGTATTGCCATGTTCGTTATTCATGATTAGATCGATGACGCCGGTGACCAGGGGATGCTCCCAGGTAATAAACTGCATGTTTTCATTGGCCAACGCCGTAGCCCGGTCAAATGTAATGGTGGCGCCGTCTTCTTGCAGTAATGGAAAACTGGCCAATTCCGTCTGCGTGCCGGGGTGAATAACAAGACTGGTTTTGCTGTGCACTTCGCTGTCGATACCGTAACAATCAAAGACCGCGTCCAGGTAAGCGGGCAATTGCGGGTTATCGTCCTGCTGCCGGATTTTATCCATCAGACTTTCAGCGATGGATAAACGGCAGGAGTTGTAATCCAGTAACCGGTCGCGACCCTGGCGCAGTTCCTTATTCAGTTCCTGGTGCAATTGTCTGGTTGTGTCGATTAGCGTGGGCAGGTCTTCGATGCCTTCATCGTATTGATGCAAGGCTTCCAGTAGCTGGCTTTCCACCTGGGTAAACACATTGTGACCGGCCGGGCAGGTATGTTCGAAAGCCGATAGCCCTTCATGGTACCAGTGATACATAATCATTTGCGGGCTGTTGTCGAGATAGGGTACGTGGATCTGGATGGTGTGTTGTTGCCCGATACGGTCCAGACGGCCAATGCGCTGCTCCAGCAAGTCGGGATTGTAGGGAAGATCAAATAAAATCAGATGATGGACAAACTGAAAGTTGCGCCCTTCGCTGCCAATTTCGGAACAAATCAATAACTGGCTGCCACTTTCCGGGTCGGCGAAATACGCGGCGGCACGGTCTCGTTCGATAATGGAAAGCCCTTCATGGAAAACGGCAGCGTGAATGCCCCGTTTGACCCGTAGCGCTTTGGCAATGGCCAGTGCCGTTTGTGCATTGGCGGTGATGAGCAGGGCTTTGTCGGGTTTGAGTTTTTGCAACCGGCTAATCAGCCAATCGATACGGGGATCGATCTGGGTCCACGATGGCGGACCGCTGCGCTGAGACTGGTAAAGCAATTCCGGACTAAGCAATTCCTGTGGATGGGTTACACCGGAGGACTGAAAATCTGTCAGGCAGTCGGCGTATTCATCAGGTAAGGTTAACGGGTAGGCAGTGACTTGTCGTTGCGGGAATCCTTCGACCGCTACGCGTGTGTTGCGAAATAGCACACGGCCGGTTCCATGACGATCCAGTATATGCTCCACCAGTTCTGCGCGCGCTGCCTTGACGGTTTCACTATTGTCTGAAGCCAGCTTTTCCAGCAGTTCGTAATTGTCCCCTTCGTTGATGGTGTCCACCAGGGTGCGGTAGGCGCGTTCACTCAGCTTTTCGTTGCTGAGCAATTCCTCTACGGCATTGGCCACCGGTTGATAACTTTGTTCTTCCTTGATGAATTCGTCATAACTGTCAAAACGGTCATGATCCAGTAACCGCAAGCGGGCAAAATGACTTTCCTTGCCCAGTTGTTCCGGAGTTGCGGTGAGCAACAGCACGCCCCTGGTATGTTGTGATAGCTGTTCAACAATGTTGTATTCAGTGCTGGGCTGCCCCGGCTTCCACTGTAAGTGGTGGGCTTCGTCGACAACCAGCAGATCCCAGTCTCCCGCCAATGCTTGCTGAAACCGGTTACTGTTGTGCGTTAAAAATTCCACGCTGCATAAAACCAGTTGTTCCGTTTCAAAAGGATTGTCCTGTGTGGCGCTTTCTTCTTCGGCAAGGCAGCGTTCTTCATCAAAGATACTGAAATGCAGGTTGAAACGCCGCAGCATTTCCACCAGCCATTGATGCAACAGGCTCTCGGGGACCACGATCAATACCCGCCGGGCACGTTCGGTGAGTAACTGTTGATGCAAAATCATACCGGCTTCGATGGTTTTCCCCAAACCCACTTCGTCCGCCAGCAACACGCGAGGCGCGTAACGGCTGGCGACTTCATGGGCGATATATATTTGATGGGGAATAAGATCGGTGCGGCCTCCCGCCAGGCCTCGGATATCGGAATGCAATTGCCGGTTTACATGCTGGAGTGTCTGGTAGCGAAGTTCAAACCATTTTTGAGCGTCAATCTGTGCGGTCAGCAGGCGGTCTGAAGGCTTGTTAAGCTGAATGTAATTATCCAGTTCTCCTTCCTCCAGGCTGGTGGTTTGGCCATTTTCCCGGATACCATGGTAGGTCATTAAGCCATTGTGTTCAGCCACAGATTGCACAGTCATCGACCAGCCTTCATGACTGCGCACGGTATCGCCGGCGGAAAATCTGGCGCGGGACAAGGGTGCGGTTTCCCTGGCATAGGTCCGCGTTTCACCAGTGGCATGGAAGGCAATACTGACACTGCGGTGGTCTGTGTTGAGCACCGTGCCAAGGCCGTGCTGCAGCTCCGCGTCACTGATCCAGCGTTGCCCGGGAATAAACTCCTGCACAGGATTACCTCATCCGTTTTTGACCGCTTGATGTTTGCGGTAATTGCTTATGGTTCATTGTTGCGTTTTTCCTGTTTGCTGTAGGGGCTTTGGCGGACTACAACGATAGTCTATACTTGTCAAAGAAAACTGCTGGTAAGCAGCTTGTTTCAAACAGGCGCATCTGTTTTATTGCCAGTATATAAACTTGTATTGACGAACCTGTATGACGCAAATCAATATCATGGCTTTACGGCATTCTGCATTTTATACGCCGCTGCTGATGACCATTGCCGGCGGGTTTTTAAAAGAACAAGGCCTGGAGCCCAATTATACACCGGCGACGCCGGATAACCCAGTGCCGGATAATATCCGCAGTGGTCGTTGCCATGTGGCGCAGTCCGCCGTTGCCACCAGTTTTGCCGACCTTGAAGCCGGAAACGATATTGATATTGTACATTTTGCACAGATCAATGAACGCGACGGTTTTTTTATTGCGGCGCGGGAGTCGCAACCGGAATTTCAATGGCGGGATCTTGAAGGCAAGCAGGTGCTGGTGGATCATTTTTTTCAACCCATGGCCATGTTGAAATACGGCTTGCATCAACAAGGAGTTGATTTCGACAAGATTGATGTGGTCGACGCCGGGGATGTTGCCGCGATCGATGCGGCGTTTAGAGCCGGTGAGGGTGATTACGTCCACCAGCAGGGTCCGGCGCCCCAACAGTTGCAACACGATGGGATTGGCAGCGTCGTTGCCGCTGTGGGTGATGCGGTGGGCCCTGTGGCGTTCAGCAGTTTGTGTTCAAGCCGGCAATGGCTGGCGACAGATATGGCGGCCGCTTTTATGCGCGCTTACAGGAAATCTCTACAATATATCAGTAACACCGCTGCCGAGGAAATTGCGGCCCGTGAACGGGAAGCGGGGTTTTTCCCGGATATTGATCCGGCGGTGCTGGTAAATACCGTTGCAACTTATCAGCAGCTGGGGTGCTGGAAAACCGATCCGGAAATTTCCCAAAACAGTTACGAAACATTACTGGATGTTTTTATGTTTAACGGGCTGATCAGTCAGCGCTATCCTTACGAAGCGGCGGTTGTCCGTCCACCGGCTTGCTGATTGCGGTTTGACACCATTATTGATTGTTAACAATAACTTTTAACATGTCCATGGTGGTTACGATACCCACCAGTTTTTTGTTATTGGTAACCAGGACGCGGTGAATGTGACCTTTTAACATTAGCTGCGCCGTGTCCATGATGGTGGCGTCCCTGGGTACATCATAGACCAACGGTGTCATAATATCTTTCACGACAGTGATGGATTCAGATTCCGCTTTTAACAGTTCCATGTCCTCCCGGGAAATGCCGGCAAACTTCATATCGTGGTAATAGTTGTGCCGCTCAGTGTCGCTGGATCCAATAACCGGTACCGTCGTATTTCTCGCCATATCCGTTAACGATACTACACCCACCAGTTGGTCGCCGTTGTCCACTACCGGTGCGCCGGAGACCTGTTTGTCGAAAAAGAACTGGGATAACGTGTCGAGCGACCAGTCGGCCTGTGCTCTGTACACGTCCGTTGTCATTATTTCGCTGATCGTTTTCATTGTGTTTTCGCCTTATATTGATTTTTTTGGCTGACGGGTAACGATTATTTTTAAAGTCTCTTTAATAACAATCCATATTGGAAGAGTAGGGTAGAATGGGCTCTCGTTTCATTGATGTGTATCAGATCAGGAATTTAAAAGTGGCAATACTTAACTGGACTTTTGGGAACCAGCCGTTTGTTGCGCTTCGGCGGGAATTTGTGATGGCAGGCGTATAAGATAAGTAATCAAGACAACAGCAATAAACAACAATAAAAAACGTACATAGATTATTTCCACGAAAAATAGTACGGTGATCGAGAAAGTCACCACAATCATGGCGATGGCACGTTTTTTGACTTTTGTTGAAAGCACCCGATGCTGCTGCCACTGTAGTACTACCGGACCGAACGTCTCATTGGTGGTTAGCCAGTTGTAAAGGCGATCCGATGAACGGGAAAAACAAAACGCGGATAATAGAATAAACGGAGTCGTTGGCAGCAGTGGCAGTGCAATACCAATAATCCCCAGAATTAGGGAGAGCAGACCCAGAATGACGTATAACGGTTTTGCCATGAGCTTTAAAGGATATGCATCAACTCGCGGGAATTGAAATCATGTGTATTCAAATTATACCGTTTGCACCAGGACCCACGGTGCGGCGACCACCGCCCAGAAGTCCTGCTGTTTATCATGCCATTGTCGGGCGTCATCATCGGTGGCGTGTTTGATTCGGCCCTGGTCCAGCCAGCCCTGCACCGTTTCCTTGTTGTTGCAGGAAAATTGCCGGGCCGCCTCGACGAGATCAAGATCTTTTGCCACAATGATGACAATACCACGAGCGAAATATCGCTGTAATTCAAGCCAGTTAATTTGTCCGGTTTCCAGGTTCAGTTTCTGGAAAAGCAGGTCACTGTCCGCGTTGCTGCCTGCGCCGGTATTATTGTCTTTACCTGTTGTCATTGTCGTCAATTTTAATGAATTTTAATTTCGCTGGCCAGCGCCAACTGTCCAGACCGGAGGGACCGCGATGAAAGACCGTCTAGCAGAACTGGAATCACGCGTTGCTTTTCAGGATAACACCATCCAGGAGTTAAACGATGTCATTGTGAAACAACAACACCAGCTGGACCAATTGCTACTGCAATACCGGGAAATCAAGGATCAGCTGCAGACCCTGACGCCGTCGCTATTGGCGCAAATTTCCGAAGAATCCCCGCCACCGCATTACTAGTTGCGCCTGGGTAGTGTCTTGACCGGTCGTCGTCATTCCCGTTTTCGTCATAAACGGTTAGCCCCATTGAGGCCTGACGTTGCGATGCATAAGCGGTTGTAATACGCTGCCTGTCGTTGACCCTGTCATTATAAAACCATTGCCGACATTTCGTGCCTGTCCCCGTCAAAACCGGATATGCAACGTCGGGCAGGACCGGTCACAACGCAAATAACCAGGGCGACAGGATGGATAATCCGCCAATTCTGTTTCTGATGGCCATTGTTTTATTTACAGTGAAAGTATTTGCCAGGATCGCCCCACACTAATAAAAATCAAGGCAATAGAATGGAAACTCCACAGATACTTTTTCAGATAGCCATTATATTGTTTACGGCGAAGGTGTTTGCTGAAATCGCCGCGCGATTTGATATACCGCCGATTATCGGCGAATTGACCGCCGGTATCGTTTTGGGTCCCACGGTTTTTGGCTGGATTGCCCCCAATGATGTCATCAAGTTGCTTGCGGAAATCGGTATTATCCTGCTGCTATTCGAAGTGGGGCTGGAAACTGATGTCAGTCGATTGCTGTCGGCCGGCAAGCGTGCGGCTACCGTGGCGATTGGCGGTTTTGTGTTTCCATTTGTTCTTGGCTTCGCGCTTTGTTACTACGTTTTTGAGCTGACGTCACTGGTGAGCCTGTTTATCGGCGGGACCCTCACTGCCACCAGTATTGGTATTACCGTGCGCATACTGGCCGATCTTGGCCGCCACCAAAGCAAGGAAGGACAGATTGTATTGGGCGCTGCCGTGGTAGATGATGTCATGGGTGTTGTGCTGCTGGCGATCCTGTACGAGTTTGCCATCAACGGCCAGGTGAGTTTGCTAAATACCGGCAAGGTCATTTTGTTTATTGGCATTTTCTTTCTGATAGCACCCGTTGCTGCCAAGTTGTTGTCTTATGTGATTCAACACATGCATGATAAACAGGAGACATCGGGTATTATTCCGGTGACGTTGGTGGCTTTGGTTTTGTCCTTTGCCGGGCTTGCCCACCTTATTGGGGCGCCGGAATTGCTGGGTGGCTTTGCCGCCGGTGTCGCACTATCACGTCGTTTCTTTTTACCCTTTGGCGCCGCAATCCGTTTTAAACCGGAATTTACCCGTCAGATTGAAGAGGAAATGCGGCCGATTATCCGGATTACCACACCGATATTTTTTGTAATGGTGGGGTTGTCGTTGGACCTGACCGCCGTTAACTGGGCATCGCCGTTTTTCTGGGTATTTTCCCTGTCGGTGCTGGTATTGTCTATCGTGGGTAAATTGGCTGGCGCCTGGTTAATTCCGGAAAGCCGGTACATGCGCACCGCTATTGGTATCGCAATGGTACCGCGGGGCGAAGTGGGGCTAATTTTTGCGGAGCTTGGTAAAACCTCGGAAATTTTCAATGATGACATTTACGCCGCGATTGTGATTGTTATCGCCTATACGACGTTGCTGGCGCCATTCTGGATCAAGTCGTACTATCGGATGTTCGGTAAACATCTGTCACAGGAGCAACATGATACGTCCTGAATGGCTGCCGCTGTGACCATCGGTTTTTCTTTATCCACAATAACTTAGCACGTTAAGCGTAGCTTAATTTTCCCGTAATTATCCGCTAATTCCCCTTTGCTTTAATTATCCTCAAGCAAAGAGATTGATGTTCCATGTAGTGGATCGATTCAAAGGAGGATCAGGCCATGAAAACGACAGAACTGAAAACATCAGAACGGATAAGCCGGATTGTTATTGGTACAGGTTTAATTATTTTCACCATGTTAACCAGTGCAGCACCGCTTGGCCTGTTGGCAGTGCTACCGTTAGTTGCAACCTACCCCATATTTGCCGCGATTTTCGGCTATGACCCGATTGGGCAATGGATCGGTAAGGAGTTTGACGGTGCGGTAAAATTTACCGAGCACCTGGTGAAAACCGGTCATACTCCGAAGCACAGTTAACCAGGGTTAACAATAACCAGGGTTAACAATAACCAGAGTTAACAACGTCGAGCGATCGGAAAGAGTACGAACGGAAAGAGTACGAACGGACGGTAATTTTGTAGCGAGTTAGTATCCCTGTGGGCTGTCTTTAGGCCCTGTTTCAAGCACAGCTTTCCCTGGAGGCTGTGCTTTTTTTGTGGCTGATGAAAATAAAGATACAGATGCAGTAAAGTAGTTGAAGGGAAGCCGTTAACCCAGCGTGTCTTCCCGGTATTTTTGCTGGATTCTTTCGATGGTGGAACGGTTGCGTTCCATGGCCTTGATACATTCTTCATCCAGTATCGTTCCGGACAGTTTATGTAATGCTTCGAACGCTGCTTCGTTATCCCACGGTTCTTTATAGGGGCGGCGGCTGGTTAGTGCGTCGAAAACATCGGCGACGGCAACGATCCGCGACTCGATGGGGATTTCTTCTCCTTTTAATCCTTTCGGGTAACCTGAACCGTCAACCGCTTCATGGTGATACTGTGCGATGTTCTTTAACACGTCCACATGGTGGAAGCTCTCCAGGCCATAGTTATTCAGCAGGGAGTCAATAATCTCACGGCCTTGCTGAGCGTGGGTTTTCATTTGTTCAAATTCATCTTCGGTCAGGTTGCCGGGTTTGAGCAGGATGCGGTCCGGGATGCCGATCTTGCCGATATCGTGCAGGGGCGCGAACAGAAATATATGTTCAATGTATTCGTCGCTGAGATCGTATTTCTCCGCCAGGTCGCGAGCCAGCAATTGGGCGTAGGCCGCCACACGATCAATATGAGATCCGGTTTCAAAATCCCTTTTATTGGTGACGTCACGGGCGGTTTTTACCGTTGCCAGCAACGTGCGGATGGCGCTGATATCATTGATGACCTGCAGGGAAATTAAATGGCCGAAGACATCCAGGTGGTGGAGGATATCATCCTTGTTGAAGGGATTGACACTATAAGAATTGAAAAAAACGAAGCCGAACAGCGAACCGTTTACGTACATGGGTAGTGTGTAACTGGAACGATATCCCTGCTTATTGATTGCGTTTGCATGTTCCGATGAGCTGTTTTGATAAATAGCGAGATCGGCAACAACGCGGGGGCGCTTTTTTTCGATGATTTCCCTAAGCGAGGGCACGTCCGACAACCGGGCTTCGTAGTGGTTTAATGGCTGGTCGGGACCGCTGCTGTCAACGAAGGTGCGCACGATATCCGCCTTGGCGTCATAGATGGCCACCGAAATACGATCGATAAAATCGTATCGCTCCTTGAGGACTTTGTGTACTGATACCAGTTTTTCCCGTAACGGGATACTGGAGTTGAGTTCTTCCAGCGCGTCCTTATGTTCAAATGCGATCACGATATCACCCGATTGGCGGTTGCTGAGAATGTTGCAGAATTATGGGGCTACGACCGGTGCCTGCATTTGGTGTTGTTGTTAGCCGCCGGAGCCTGTAATTAACGTGTTACTCACTGACATTTATATAGATTTTATGGCACAAGTATAGTTAACGAAACAACGGTACGCCAATGATTCCTGATGGCGGGGGTGCGCAGATGAATTTCAGTGGCGACGCTCGTGGCGCAAGGCAAGGTCCCGAAAACGGGTGGCGATTATCGACGGACGGCCGTTTCTGGCGGAATAGTGGTGGGTTGCAACCAGCACCTGTTATCGTGCCGGGATTCCGCCGCGGTATAAGGCATTCAAACTAACTGATTGATTGACCGTGAAAAACAGGCAGCAAAGATGGGACGTTTTTGCGATAGATATTTTAGCATTTGCTAAAGTCTGATGAACTGAGTCCGATAGATAAGGGGAAAGCAGGAGCATAGAAAAGACGATGGGATTCAAGCAATTATATTAATAGGTTTTGGAGTGTATTGAGATGCGTCTATTTAAGATGACGGTAGCGCTGGTTGTGCTAACGATGGTGCAGGGCATTGCCTTTGCCGACAAGGAAGGCTTCCCCGGGCGTACCCATGAAAAGTACCACATGGTGCCTTACATTGAATTGGAAGATTTGTATAAGAAGTTGGATCAAGTAGTGATCGTCGATGCACGGTCAAATTTTGAATACGATACGTTGAAGATCAAAGACGCTATCAATATTCCTGTTGCGCTAAAAACCTTTGACGAAGAAGTCAAAAAGTTACGTGAAAAAACTGACAAGTCTATCGTATTTTACTGTAACGGTCATACCTGTATGAAATCTTACAAGGCTACCAAGCGCGCCATGAAGCTGGGCCTTAAAGATGTTTATGCCTATGACGCCGGTATTTTCGAATGGGCCAAAGCGCATCCTGATCAAGCGGTATTGCTGGGCAAAAGTCCCGTGGATTCCCGTGAAATCCTGTCCAAGAAGCAATATAAAGCCCGTTTGCTGCACCCGGACAAGTTCAGCACCATGGCAACAGATAATCCCAGTGATGTGATCGTGCTCGATATTCGTGACAAATATCAGCGCGCCGGTGTCGGCTTTTTCCCGATTCAGGAGCGCTGGACCAGCCTGAACAAAATGGACAAAGTTTACAGCTATATCCGCAAAGCCAAGCAGAAAGGCAAGACGCTTTTCATCTATGATGAAGTTGGCAAACAGGTCCGCTGGCTGCAGTACGCACTGGAACGTGAAGGAATCAAGAATTATTATTTCATGGATAAAGGAGCCACTGGCTACTATGACATGATTACCCAGTTCGACAGCAAGTAGCTATCGAACACGTCCGGGGGTACGAACCAGGATTCGTTCCGGCCGGGCGTATTGCCATCATATGCCTGATCATGCAGCAACAGCTGTGATCAGGCATTTTTATTATTGGAGACAGCACAGGGCGTTGTACCGAATATCCTGTCGAGAGCTTCCCTCTGGGGCTAATTTCAAGCAACTGAAAAGCGGGGTGTTTTAGGGGGGTATGTTTCCCTCCTGTTTTTTAAGTTGGCTGCCCGTTAGCCGATATAATTTTAAGGAAGTTTTGTTGACTTTCTTGGACTTGTGTTGATCTGGTGTGTTTTAGAGCCTCGGGCAGCGTCATGGAGCCGTTCTAGTCTGGCCGAACCCT
>JASFMT010000026.1:0-16667 GCA_050117455.1 Gammaproteobacteria bacterium
AAAAATCATGGTGACATTTATTCTCATCGCACCGCTGGCATTTTTCATGGGAATGCCGTTTCCGGTTGCCTTGAGCTACCTCAGTAAAAAATCACCCATGCTTATCCCATGGGTATGGGGCGTTAACGGTTGCACGTCAGTAATCAGCGCGGTACTGGCCATGGTATTGGCTGTTCATTTCGGTTTCAATGTCGTAATTGTCGCAGCATTAATACTATACGCGGGCACAGCGCTGTTGTTTTATCGGTTAAGCAACATTATTCGGGTCATGTCTTTCGCAAATATATAACATCTCAGGAAACAACTATGAGCGATGAGGAACAGGATTTTTATGACCTACTGGGTGTATCCCGTGACGCCAACGAAGATACTATTAGAAAGGCGTACCACAAACTGGCGCACAAATGGCACCCGGATCGTAATCCTTCTCCGGAGGCGGAAGAAAAATTTAAACAGATCGCAAAGGCATACGCCATTCTCAAGGACCCTAAAAAGCGCGGCCGTTATGATGCTTACGGCCATGAAGGTGTGGCCCATTACACCCCGGAAGATTTATTTGGTGGACTGGATCTGGGCGACATTTTCAGCCGTATGGGTTTCGGATTCGGCGGCGGTGATATTTTTGACAGCATCTTTGGACGACGAACGACACGGCCCGCTCACGGACAGGATTTGCGCGTCAGCATCCATCTACCCCTGCAATTGATCAATGACGGCGGCAAGCAAACGGTTCGCATCTCTCATCCCACAACCTGCTCCCGCTGCCATGGCTACGGAACCAAATCCGGTAAAGCGCCCCCTGCGTGCAAAACCTGCAACGGCACGGGCCGACAGGTCAGAGTAAAAAGCGAAAAGCGTGACACCGGCGACGTACAGATTCAACAAATTACCGTGTGTGCGGAATGTCACGGCAAAGGCACCGTGATCGAGGACCCTTGCAAACAATGTGGCGGTTATGGACAAATAGAAAAAGAAGAAAAAATTAAACTTCATATTCCGCCGGGGATTGAGGAAGGTACCGTATTGCGGGTTACCGGTCATGGGCTGCCCGGCAATGAACCCAACCTATCCCCCGGCGATTTATATGTCAGCGTCTATAGTGAACCCGATTCCCGTTTCCAACGTCGGGGAGCGGATTTATGGTACAGCATTCGGCTGGATGTCGCTGACGCCGTGTTAGGCACTAAAATTAAAGTTCCCACCCTGAAAAAACATCTCAGTGTTACCATACCACCCGGCACCCAGCCGGATGATATCGTTAAGCTCAGAGGCAAAGGATTGCCACGGTACAACAGTAATGAATATGGCGACTTCATCTTGCGCGTTGAAGTGTCAATACCGGAGCATTTAACCGCAAGGCAAAAACAATTATACGAGCAGCTGAAGTCCACCTCATAAACGCTCATTGATTACTCATCGCGTCTGGCAGAAGAAAATGACAATCATTGCAGGGGTTTTCACCGCTGGCGCGCGACAATACCCTGCCGGGGTCAACGGAACTTTTCGTAATGTCGTTTATCAATATGTCGTGACAGACGCCGGAAAAAAAATGATGCCCACTGCGTTAATGACGGGTGAAAGTGGTACTTGAAACTTTTGATCGGCGACTCTATCTGGCTTTAAAAGTCGACCAATGACGATGTAGGTAAGTTTGTGTAAAACACCAATTATAGGAGGTGATGCGTATGCGATACCCTTATAGTTTTTACCATAATCTTGGCTATATCGACCGCGCTTTGCGTATTGGCATCGGCGCAGTTGCCATCCTCGCAGTTCTGGCGACCCAAGGCCCCGGAACGACGCTGGGCTGGCTGGCGCTGGTTCCGCTGCTCGCGGTCTATCCGATCCTGACCGGGCTGATTGCTTTTGATCCGGTCTACGCGTGGACCGGTATTGATACCAGCCGCTCGTCAGTGATTGCCGATACCAGGCTTGGTAAAGCGATCGTAAAAATGGCGGAGCGTATTGACAACCAGAACGGGCAACACCAGTCACACCCCCCTGATAACAACACGACACAGAGCAACGCCGCCTGACTCAAGCAGGCAACGCCTACGTTAAATTGTTTTGGTTATCTCATCGCCGCCACGGCGTACCGCCGTGGCGTGGTGGTCATTCTTTTAGCGCCAAAGAATCACTTCGTTGCCCCAAACCGCTCCGCCAGGTAATCGATAAACACGCGGGTGTTTAAGGGTAGTTTGCGAGTGTTAGGATAAATGGCATAAATGCCAATATCCGGCTGCTGATAGTCCTGCAACAATCGCACAATATTTTTATCGCGAAAACCATCCAGCACGAATTCAGGCTGAATTGCAACCCCGAGACCGGCCTGCGCCACTTTATACAACGGAACCCCGTTTTCCGCGCTGAAGTTTCCGTTTACCTGCACCACCTCTTTACCCATGAGCCCCTTAAATTCCCAGGTATTAGGGGCGCCCCTCATATAACGGTACAACAGGCAATTATGCTGCTGCAGGTCTTGTGGTGTTTTCGGCGTGCCGTGTTTTTTTAAATACTGTTTATGAGCAAAGACACATAATTTTGTCGTGGCGATCTTGCGGGCACGCAAGCTGGAGTCTTTTAAATTGCCAATCCTGATCACAATGTCATAACCGCCTTCAATAACATCCACGTAGTGATCGGACAAACTAAGGTTGACGCTGATGTCCGGATAACGTTTTAGAAACTTTGCAATCACCGGCGCTAAAATAATTTGCCCATAGGTCACCGGTGCGTTGACATGCAAATTGCCTTTGGGTTGGCGACGTATTTCGCTGACAACAGACTCGGCTTCCTGAATAGTGTTTTCAATTTGCAGGCAGTATTGATAGTATGTACGGCCGGCTTCGGTCAGCTCTACCCGGCGCGTGGTGCGATTAACCAGTTGCACGCCAAGATGGTCTTCCAGGCGGGTGATACGTTTACTGACCAGTGATCGCGACAACCGCAAATGATCGGCGACAGCCGTAAAACTTTTCAGCTCCACCAGCCGGCTGAACAATAGCATATCGTCTATGTGCCCTTTATTGGTTGGCATACAGTTAAATCAACACATTTCAAGCGTGCGGAACAGCACACCGATTAGTCATAATTGAGAAACAATATTTTTCCATTATGCACTATTGTAAACAGATCACAAACCGCTATGCTATGTAGCAGATTGCCCTTCAAAGGATTGATTAATGAATAGTCTGCTTCTAAACCCGGCCGTTCAATCCGGCGTTATCCCCCTGATTGCGGCAGTGATATGCGCCTGGATACTCAAACGCGCCGGCTGGTATTGGTCAGGTCTGGGTTTCGCCGCCGCCTATTATATTTCTGTTTATTTTGCCGCCGGGTTTCAGTTCACCCCGCTGACCAGCACGCGCAAGTTATTGCTGTTGGGTATCATAGCCGTGTTACTGGGGTTGGTTCTGGATTTTGTCCGTCAAAACCCAAAGGTTATATTTCCAGGTGTCTTTGTCGCAGCCGCGGTTGCAGTCGCATGGATTATCTGGCCGGTGGCAGCCCGGCAGGAAGGCGGCGAATTCTGGTTAATGCTGTTGCCATCCCTGGTTTATGCGGGATGGTTAACCGCCGGTACTGAAAGGTTACACAGCCTGCCAGACCAGGGGGCGATGGTTGCCCTGGCCCTGGGATTAGGGACGGGCATTAGCGCTTTGTTGGGGGCATCTGCGTTATTGGGTCAACTGGGTATTGCTATCGGCGCCATCGCCGGCGGGTACCTGTTATTGTTGGTCTTTAAACAGGAGATTCCACTTGGCAGCAACTTAACTTTACCGGTTGGATTGTTAAGTTCGTTACTGGGTATTGCGGCGGTAGTTTATGCCAGCCTGCCCTGGTACAGCCTGTTGCCCCTGGCGTTGATTCCGGTAACCATAAACATTCCACTGCCCGGGGAACTATCGAGATTTTTCCGGCTCTTATTGCTGGCCGCCTATACATTGCCGTTGACGATTATTGCCATTGTCATCACGTGGTATGTCACCAGCAGCAATCAGTCAATGTACGCGTTATAAGTTTTAATGTTATTTAATTAATTAACGATTTAGTCAACAAAAAGCAACACATCATCACAACATGCAGAAAAAAGGAGAACGTCTCATGCGTAAGTTTGTTATTGCCGTAGTATTATCTTTATTACCTCTTACGACGATAGCCGCGTCATTTACCATTGATCCAGCACACACATACCCTCGTTTTAAAATCAATCATCTGGGTTTTTCAACGATGATGGGCCAGTTTAATTCCACCAAAGGCACTCTGAATTTTGACGAAGCCAAAGGCACGGGTTCCGTTGACATCACCATCGATGCCAACTCGGTTTACACCGCCCATGAAAAACGGGACAAGCATTTGCGCTCCCCGGATTTTTTAAATACCGCGGAATTTCCGGAAATTACTTTTAAATCCACCAAAGCCAATGTTAAAGGCGGTAAAGGTACCATTGAGGGCAAACTAACTATCATGGGCGTCACCAAGCCCGTCACACTGAACGTTACCCACATGAAATGCGGCGAGCATCCGATGAATAAAAAACATGTTTGTGGATTTGACGCCACCGGCAAAATCAAGCGTTCCGATTTTGGCGTTAAATACGCCTTACCGGCAGTTGGCGACGAGATGGAACTGATGATCGAACTGGAAGCCGTTAAAAACTGATTTCCTTTTCTTTTCGCAAAAACACTTGCCGCTATCATTCTTTCACGGGTGATAGCGGCAATTTCATTTCAATCCACACATTTCGACACGAGCAACCATGGGCAAACAAACTCTGGATCTCACGGACTCACTTTATCAGTACCTGCTGAATGTCTCATTGCGCGACAATGACGTGAAACAAAGCCTGCGCAAAGCCACGGACGAACTGGAATACAGTATCATGCAAGTCTCGGCGGACCAGGCGCAATTTATGGCATTGTTGTTACAGCTTATCAACGCCAAACGCATATTGGAAATTGGTACTTTTACGGGCTACAGTGCATTGGTGATGGCCGAAGTATTGCCGGCGGATGGCAAAATAGTCGCCTGTGATACCAGTGAAGAATGGACACGCATGGCCAGGCAATACTGGCAACACGCCGGTGTCGATCACAAAGTTGAATTAAGGCTGGGAGCGGCACTGGACACGCTGGAACAACTGATTGACGAAGGACAGCAAAACAACTTCGATGCTGCATTTATCGACGCCGACAAGGCTAATATACGTAACTATTATGAACAATGTTTGAAGTTACTGCGCCCTGGTGGTTTGATCATGATCGATAACGTACTGTGGGGCGGCAGCGTTATTGATCCCGACAAACAGGATGATGACACGAAGGCCATTCGCGCTGTTAACGAGTTTATACATCAGGACGAGCGGGTGGATATCAGCCTGGTACCCATTGGGGATGGATTGACGCTGGCGCGGAAAAAATAAGACTTGTACCAAACATTCACTCTGGTGCAATGCGCTTTGCTTATTGCACCCTACCCCGTAGAAATATTTGCTGGACTGTAACCGCCACATCGCAACAAATGTTATTGTCTGCCAGGCAGGATCCTATACAAAAAACCACCGTGGCCATTTCGACGTGGGAGCCAGCCTGCTGGCAATGGTGCATTGAAGGCATTACCGGCATTTAGCAATTGTGTAAAAAGCGGTATTCCCAAGGCACCCAAAGCACCCAAAGGGCATAAAAGGCATAAAAGGCACGCACCGCATCATCGGAGACATACAGATGCTGGTAATTAATGCGGTTATCACCGCGTCCTACATCGCCGCACATTATCGCCTGAAGAACTGGCTACTACATATTGAGACCAACAATGGTACGGTGATTCACTGTTCGGGATGCTGTTCGCGTTTTAAGGCAAAACGGTAACCGCGCCCGCGCAGGGTTTCGATGGGTTTAATGGTATCGTCCGGATCCAGCTTTTTACGCAACCTTCCTACAAACACTTCAATAACGTTACTATCGCGATCAAAGTCCTGATCGTAGATATGATCTGTCAGCGTTGCCTTGGAAACCACTTCCCCGGAGTGCAGCATCAGGTATTCCAGTACCTTATATTCAAAGGCGGTGAGATCCAGCGACTGGCCGTTCACCATCACCTGCTGCGTGGATTGATTCAATGTCACCGGTCCACAGGTAATTTCTGATTGGGTCCACCCGGCGGCGCGGCGCATTAACGCTTTTAATCGCGCCAGTAGTTCCTCGACGTGAAACGGTTTTACCAGGTAGTCATCACCGCCGGCTTCCAGTCCTTCGACCTTGTCCTGCCAGCGGCTGCGCGCGGTTAAAATCAGGATGGGAAATTTTTTATCATCGGCTCTGAGTTTCCTGATGAGTTCAATGCCGGATATGCCCGGCAGCCCCAGATCGATAACTGCAACGTCAATGGGATACTCCCGGCCGATATACAGCCCTTCGTCACCGTCCGCCGCGACATCCACGGCATAGCCCTCTTCCTTTAACCGATCCATTAACTGGTTGCGCAAGGCATCTTCATCTTCAACGACCAGAACTCGCATATTCCTGTCCCGTTTATCTTGAAAATCAATGGTGACGTATTGGCGGGTAATGCCCCGAGATCACGCATACTGTAGGTCAGACGGGTGCTGAATTGCAAATAAAAAGCCACTATCGTTTGATAGTGGCTTCAGGATGGATAGACAGTATAGTGTATTATTTTAATTTTGGGGGTAATGAACTTACGTAATAGCTTATTGTATAGTTATTGGTGCTTTTTTTAGCCTTTATTGTGACAACACTATAGTGGTAAAACTATATAGCGGTAAAACTATAGCGACAATACGAAGTCAACCAGCTTTTCGATGTTCGCATCGGAAACACGTGGTGAGTACGGAGGCATCGGCGCACCGCCGGTGACGTCCGTCCAGTTACCTTTACCGCCTTTTTTAACTTTCTCGACTAATGTGGCTTTGGCACCAGCGTCGCCTTTATATTTTGCCGCGACATCTTTCCATGCCGGACCGACAACTTTTTTCTCCACGCTGTGGCAAGCAAGACAACCACTTTTCTTGGCAAGATCAAGATCCGCCATCGCGGCACTCGACAGTACCAATGATACAACACCAAAAATCACTGCAGCAGCTCTCATAGTTCCTCCTCAATTTAGCAAATGCAGGGTACAAATTACCCTTCGTAGGCTGAACGATAGCTGAACATTGCACAATATTTGTGCGGTAACAGGGTGGGATGCCCCTAAATGGAAGTGCTAATTAATCGCTATTATCGATGAGGCAGGCGTTTCTGACGTGTGAAATGACAAACGCCGGCAACGCTGGTTATTAGTTGCCGGCATCATCGACGAATTTTCAGGAAGCCGCGGCTTTATCCTGCGGGTCCTGATCGCGTTGATCGGTAAAGCGGGTGACGTCATGGTGACTGGACATGGACACCTCACCCTGATGCACCGCACCTTCAGCGATAGCCAGGGATTTGGCTTTGATCGTGCCCTTGATACGCGCGGTGGACAGTATTTCCAGCTTTTCTTCGGCGGTAACTTCACCTTCCACTTCACCGGCGATGACAATGGTGCTGGCTTTGACGTTTCCCAGCCAGCGGCCGGTTTCGCCGATCACGAGCGTACCATCCAGATTACAGTCACCTTCCACTTCACCCAGGATAATGGAGTGGCCTTTGCCCCCCATGTTCCCGGAAATTTTGGTGCCTTCACCGACGCTGGTGGCAAATCCTTCGACGGCGTCCAGGGTACGGCGCCCTTTGCGTTGGCCGACGTTAATTTTGGGTTCTCTCATGGCTTCAACCTTCTTCCTGACTGAACAACGTTAATACGTCGTAAAGTTATGTTGTATGGCATCACATTCAGCAGGCACAGCGCATTTACACTAAAACAGTGTGCGGTGCTACGACCGCACACGGGCGTTTCAGGGTAACGCTGATACCGCCGGGTTATTGTGAAAAACGTTGAAATACCAGACAGGCGTTGGTGCCACCGAAACCGAAACTGTTGGACATCACCGTGTTCAGCTTCGCGTGGTCCTTGCGCTGGCGCGCGATTGGCAATCCCTCTGCCGTGGGATCGAGGTGCTCGATATTGGCCGATTCACAAACGAAATCCTGCTCCAACATCAACAGGGAGTAAATGGCTTCATTGACACCGGCAGCACCCAGGGCATGTCCCGTCAAGGACTTGGTAGAGCTAATCGCGGGTATTTCACTACCAAATACTTCGGTAATTGCCTCAAGTTCTTTAATATCTCCCACCGGTGTGCTGGTGCCGTGGGCATTAATATAATCAATTGGTGAGCTAGCGGTTTCCATCGCCTGCCTCATGCAACGTACCGCCCCTTCCCCGGAGGGCTGCACCATGTCGTAGCCATCGGAGGTTGCTCCGTAACCGGTTAATTCTGCATAGATTTTTGCCCCGCGGGCCTTGGCGTGCTCCAGTTCCTCCAGCACCAGCATCCCGCCGCCACCGGAAATGACGAATCCGTCGCGGTCCGCGTCGTAGGCCCGGGAAGCCACCTGCGGTGTATCGTTGTATTTCGACGATAGCGCGCCCATAGCGTCAAACAGTACCGACATGCTCCAGTGCAGTTCTTCCCCACCCCCCGCGAAGACCATGTCCTGCTTGCCCATCTGGATCAACTCGGCGGCGTTCCCAATACAATGGGCGCTGGTGGAGCAGGCGGAACTAATGGAGTAGCTGGTGCCCTTGATTTTATAGGCCGTCGACAGACAGGCAGAGGTGGTACTGCCCATGGTGCGCGGCACCATATAGGGACCGACTTTTTTGGAGCCTTTAGTGCGTAGCAGGTCCGCGGCGATAACGGTATTTTCCGTGGAGGCACCCCCGGAACCGGTAATCAACCCGGTGCGGTTATTGGAAACCAGCTGTTCGCTGAGCCCCGCGTCCTCAATGGCCTGCTGCATGGCAATATAGCTGTAGGCGGCCGCGTCGCCCATAAAGCGGCGAACCTTGCGATCAATCATGGCAGTAATATCGATGTTCAGCGGTCCATACACGTGACTGCGGAATCCCAGCTCCGCATACTCGTCGCTGAACGCCAGACCGGATTTGGCCTGTTTCAAGGATTCGACGACTTCGGACTTGTTATTACCAATACTGGATACAATGCCCAAACCAGTGACAACAACACGACGCTTCAACGTAATATTCCTTTTATACCTTGTTTGATCAGACCAGTTCGATTAGAAGTTTTCGGTTGAGGTAAACAAACCAACGCGAAGATCATTGGCCGTATAAATGACCCGGCCATCCACTTCCATCACCGCGTCGCCGATTCCCATCACCAACCGTCGCATAATAACGCGCTTCATGTTGACCTGATAGCGCACCAATTTATTTTTTGGTGTAACTTGGCCGGTGAATTTCACTTCGCCGGCGCCCAACGCGCGGCCTTTACCTGGCCCGCCCATCCATCCAAGATAAAAACCCACCAGTTGCCACATGGCGTCAACTCCAAGACAACCTGGCATCACGGGGTCACCGTGGAAGTGACAATCGAAAAACCACAGGTCAGGAGTCACCTCCAATTCCGCAACGATTTCACCCTTGCCATAGGATCCACCATCTTCGTCAATGTTAACGATACGGTCGAACATAAGCATGGGAGGTAAAGGCAACTGGGCATTGCCCGGCCCAAACAATTCCCCATTTCCGCAACGCAGTAGGTCGTCGCGGTTATAACTGGATTTCTTTTCCATGCAACCTTAACACACTGAAAATAGTAGTGACTATTATTGTAATTGGTTATTTATTATCCACTATTGAGCCGCTTTCGGGCATGCGCCCCGGCCAAAAATAGAACGCGTTACAGTACCACAATACTGCCGGGATTGTGAACGCGGATGTGGCCACGCCATTATTTAACCGGTTTCGCGGGCTTACTGTCAGCATCACCGGGATCAGTGCCCGCCTCCACTTCTTCCCCGTCCCAATAACTGTCACCATCGGTATCCACCAGCTTGGGATCGGTAAAATAGTAGTTTATTTCCTTATCGTCGGAAAGACCGTCAAAATCCGTATCCACCCGTTGCGGATCAGTTCCGTGTTGTTGTTCTTCGACGTTTGACAAGCCGTCACCGTCGAGATCCTGGGAAACCGGTTTGCTGTCGGAATCAGTGGGGTCACTATCGTTACGTGCTTCCACACCGTCGAGAAAACCGTCGCCATCAGTGTCGGCAATACGGGGATTGGTGAAATACTCCTCCACTTCCAGACCATCCAACAATCCATCGGTATCAGTATCCGGCAAATGAATATCGGTCTTGTAGATCGTGGTCTCTTCCATGTCGCTAATACCGTCACCATCGGTATCGCCGGCAACAGCAGAACCGCAATGCGCCATTAAGTAGACGACCAGCGGAACTCCACTCATTGTGGATCGTATGTTCATCATCTGGATTCGTGGTTATCAGCCAGGTTAAATTGAGCGTATCAGGGTGCCTTTTTACGGGATACCTTCATGACGTTACGCAGGTGTTCAATTTTGGTAAGCGCAATATTCAACTGATCCGCGTTGGCCACTTCGATGGTGAAATTCAACTGCGCTTCGTAGGTTTTCCGGTCAGTTACCGTGTTCATGCCCAGCACATTCAGGTGGCTATTAGTAAGTATAGTCGTAATGTCCCGTAGTAAACCCTGCCGGTCAAAAGCATGGACCACAATATCCACCGGATAGGTCTTTTTATCACTGGCCTGACCCCAGTCCACTTCGATGACACGTTCGCGTTCGCTACTCTGCAGGCGCAGCAAATTGGGACAGTCTTTACGATGGATGGTTACACCGCGGCCCCGCGTGATATATCCGGCAATGCCGTCAAACGGCACCGGTTTACAGCAGCGAGCCGTATGGGTCATCAAGTCGCCTACCCCCATAATGCGCACATCATCGGGATAGTTTTTGCTTTTACGCTGCTGAAAAGGGTGAATGGTAGGGATGTTGGAAGTCCCGTTATCGCGCGCCGGAAAGATCAGTTCGTTCACCGCGCTGGCTACCTGGTTGGGCGTAATATCACTGCGCCCCAATGCGGCGAGAAATTCTTCCACTTTTGAAAAATCAAACCGCTGTGCAATCTGGTCGTACTGGATGTCGGCGATCCCTAACCGCTGCAGCTCGCGATCCAGTATCATGCGTCCCTCGGTGACGTTGCGCTCGTAGTCCTGCTGCTTGAACCAGGCCCTGACCTTGGCACGAGCCCGGGAGCTCTTTAGATAACCCAGATGGGGATTGAGCCAGTCGCGGCTGGGATGGCTGTGCTTGGACGTTAATATTTCAATTTGCTGGCCGTTTTGCAGTTCATAGCCAATGGGAATAATCCGCCCATCGGCCTTGGCGCCGCGAAAATGATGCCCCACCTCTGTATGAACGTGGTAGGCAAAATCCAGCGGGGTCGCTCCCTTGGGCAAGTCGATAACCTTGCCTTTGGGTGTCAGTACATACACGCGATCCTCGAAAATCTCCGCTTTGAACTGTTCAATCAGGTCCGCCGCATCCTCGTCTTTTAATTCCAGCAACTGGCGCAGCCAACTGATTTTCTCGCGGAACTTGGCATCATGCTTACCGCCCTCCTTGTAACCCCAGTGCGATGCAACCCCATATTCGGCATGTTCGTGCATCTGGAAAGTACGAATCTGGACTTCCAGGGTTTTGTTGTCGGGGCCTATCACCGCGGTATGCAGTGACTGGTAATTATTTTCCTTGGGCGTGGCGATGTAATCGTCGAACTCACTGGGAATCGGACGCCATTTATTGTGGACAATACCCAGTACGCCATAGCAATCCGCAATGCTGTCAACCAGCACCCGTGTCGCCCGCACATCAAACAATTCGTTAAAACTGACGTTCTTGCTTTGCATTTTGCGCCAGATACTGTAAATGTGCTTGGGCCTTCCGGTCACTTCGCCGTTGATTCCGGCTTTGTCCAGATCGTTGCGCAACTCTTCGGTGACGTGGGCAATATATTGCTCGCGGTCGATACGCCGTTCATCGAGCATCCCCGCAATGTGCTTGTAGGTATCCGGCTCCAGGTAACGGAAACTGAGATCCTCCATCTCCCATTTGATTTGCCAGATACCCAGCCGACTGGCCAGCGGCGCAAAGATATCCTTGGTTTCCCGCGCGATCTGTTTGCGAATGTCTTCCGCCAGATACTTGAGCTTGCGCATGGTGTACAGGCGCTCGGCGATTTTGATGAGCACCACGCGGATATCTTCCGCCAGCGCCAGTAAAAGCTTGCGTACCCGCTCGACGCTTTTCTTGTCCTGACGCTCTTCAGCATGGTGCACCTGGTAGGCATCGAGGATGCGCATTTTGTTAATACCGGTGACCAGGTGCAGCACGTCTTCGCCAAAGTCCTGTTCGATCTGTTCCAGGCTGATATCCCGTGACGATAAAACACCGTGCAATATCACGGCGATCAGGGTATGGGTGTCAACGTGGTAATCGGAAAGGATTTCAGCCACTTTAAGGGCGCGCGTATATTCGGTGTCGCCCAGGATATCCTGCTGGTGTTCAATCACGCCATCCATGAGGCTGTGGGCACGACGAATCTTGGCAATATCGGCTGCTGATCGATGGGCGCTGATGTGCTCTACCCAGGCATCAAAGTCAATGTTGTCTTCGAAAACGGCGGGGGCTTTTTGTTTGCTGACCGTAACCATTACACAATACTTATCGTCTCTATCACCCTTTACACATAGATCTCAAGGCCGGTTTTTTTGCTGGAATAACCACAGCAGCACTAATAGAAATGACCTCTACTATCGGATTTTATTTCGGAAACTTGGGCAAGAAGATGGATTTATATTACGACAACCTCCCGCCGCGGACCGGATCGGGCGGGAGGTTACCAAGTGATTGTTTCAACAGGAGCTATTATCGGGATGTTGGCCGGTAAAAACAATGCCAATTATTTACCACCCGGGGGGCAGTTTTTCGTTAATGGTGATAGTTTTATTCTGAATGGTTATATACCCACCGGTACTTAAATCTTTCAGAATCCGGCTGACCATTTCCCGGGAAGCGCCCACCATGCTGGCGATATCCCGCTGGGTCAACTTTTGGCGTATCTCCAGCTTATCGCCGGTGGGTTCCGCCATCTCCAAAAGTGTCCGTGCAACACGGCCGTAAACGTCCATCAGGGCCAGGCTTTTGACATTTTGGGTAAGGTGACGCAGGCGCGTGGATAACTCTCTTATGATGCGCAGGGCCAGTTCAGGGTGTTTGGTCAAACATTCTTCGAAGGCGGATTTGGAAATAACCGCCAACCGGGTTTCCTCCAGCGTCATGACCGACGCGGAGCGTGGCGCATCATCCAACAGTGCCAGCTCGCCGAAATATTCGCCGGCACCCTGAATGTTAATGATGATTTCGCGTCCCTCGTCATCGCTTAAGAACACTTTGACCTTTCCGGATAGAATGGCATACAGGGAATCGGAATCGTCACCCTCGGAAATAATGATCGTGTTCTTTGGATAGGTCCGGGTAGCAGTAACACTGGAAATTGCCTGTAGATCCGACTCGGGTAAATCTGAAAATAAGGATACGTTACGCAACGACATGAAAACTTTCCTCCCATTCCACTCGCATGGCGTTATCAGGTTGATTTTTCAGCTTTTTTCCAAATTTTGCTGGCCAACCGACATTCCTCCGCAGTGGAAACTTTAGATTTATTCTAATTTTAAACCTTGTCTGGCCCATGACCGTCATTTTAGGTTAAAACGGTTAATCTAATTGTGAATATCTCACAAAGAACCAGTGACACTGTCAATAGTAACTCGTCCAGTTTACGAGGTAATCTTTAAGAATACCGATAAAGGCAATATTTTAACCTGACTATTCGGTAAACAAAACCACTTTATCGATCGCCGTCAACCGAATGTCATATTAAGCGTTTACTATGTTTTAGCCTGCCAAGGTCACTGGGCAAACGAAACAAAGTAATTGAATAATCTTTAGCCACTACAAAGCTACCAGAAATATTACAAAAGCTACGAGTATTATTACGAATACAGTATGGTGATCTGTCTGCCAAAATTATAGGTATAGCAGCTAATCCGCTAAAGTGGCTGATAAAAACAACATTAAAAGGACTAAGTGAAGCATCATGGGCGCATTTGGCATAACAATGGATAGCTTGTCATCGCTTTCTAACGCCTTTGGCAAAGCTGCCAAAACCAACACAACCATCGACCAGGGGTTACAGGGTCTCGACATCCAGCTGGATGACACCGGGCTTCGCGCATTCAAGGAATTTACCAGTGGGATGCGGATGTTGCATCGACATTCACGCCACAATAGCATCAATGTACTCAAAATAACGAGCCAAAACCTGCGCTTGTTAAACACTAACCTGAAAGCCAGCACCAATTACCGAAAAGCCCTGGCTCGCATCACGTCCCGGCGATTTAACTCCGCGAACTGGTGCTGGATTTCGCTGCTGACTAACGATGAACTGAATGCCGGCCTGTTATATATACCCGCCGGGCACTCTGTAACACCAGGTCATCGGGAATTGGCATTAGCCATGCGTAATAACGCCGATCACACACCGCTCACTCCGGATGCAAATTCCGGTCTTCGGCACCGGTTATACCTGAACCTCGCCGGAAAACCAATATTCGAATATCGTCAACCAATGGCGATTCAATACACGAATAGATATATCCATTTGCCAGTACAAACCACTGATTCCTGCACCCTGCGCACGAAAGAAGCCTTTAGCGAACAACCGGGCGACCAGGAAGTGCAGCAAATTAGCACTACCCAGGACCCCTCGCTGTTGTTAACCATCCACCTGCCACACGAATAAGTCTATTCGACCTGAAATCCATGCCAGATCTGGCATAAAGCCTGTATCGATGGAGTTCGGCAATGATTCTACGCCCCATCAACTCCGATCACTGGTGTTTTCGCCGCAAATGTAGCTGCTATACCCGGTCACACTTGCGCCCGGACCGCAAAAAATTGAACAATAGACACCCTTTAGAATCCATAACTTATGTGGATACTGGCGCCGGGAACGGAATATCCAGCCGTTACGGCATAACTCTATAGCAATAGCAGGCAATATGACCCGAGCGCGGCCAACATGACTGAATTGATGATTTTAATTTCCGAATGATGCCAAAAAAGACACTGTTAACCCACGTCGTTATTCCCATTGCTATCGTGGTGATGGCAATCGTGATTGCCGCGACCCTGGTGGTTTCCCGGCCCCAGGCCACGATCCGTGAGGCGGAAGAAAAATCCTGGGTGGTTTCCGTGGTGGAAGCCAGTCCTCGCGCCATCTCTCCCCAGATCACCCTGTACGGGAAAGTGGAATCGCCTAACGTCACCCGGCTGACCGCGGCCGTTAACGCGGACGTGGATGAAGTTAGGGTAAAAGAAGGACAGGATGTGCAACGCGGCCAGTTACTGGTTAAACTCAATGACGCTGATTACCAGTTGCAGTTAAAACAACGGCAAGCGGAGCTGGCGGATATCAAGGCGCAAATCAGCAGCGAACTGGACCACCACAAAAGCAATCTCCAGGCCTTAAAACACGAGCAGGCATTACTCAGGTTAGCGAAAAAAGAACTGGACAGGACCAAATCGCTAAAGACCAGCAACTTATCCACCCAGGCGCAAATTGATGAATCGGAACAGCTGGTCGTCAAACAGGAACTGTCTGTGAACAGCCGTCAACAACTGGTAGATGACCATTCGGCGCGCCTGAGACAACTCAAAGCGCGCGCCACACGCGCCGAAGCACTGCGCGACCTGGCGGCGCTGGAAGTAAAACGGGCGCGTATCACTGCACCCTTTACCGGCAAAGTGACCAGTGTAAACGTATCACCGGGTGACCGGGTCAAAACGGGCGACGAACTGCTGGAGTTGTACGATCACAACACCCTGGAAATTCGTGCCCAGATTCCCACCCAATACGAATCCATCATTCAACAGACCTTGTCATCGTCATCCGATAGTACGGTAAACGGGTTCGCCCTGTTAAATGACCAACGCCTGCCCGTCTCGCTGGACCGTATATCCGGTAAAATCAGTCGGGGCAGCGGTGGCCTCGATGGCCTTTTCCATATCAATGCTGATCACACTCGATTACCGCTGGGCCGCACCCTGGCACTCAACCTGTCGCTGGCACCGGTGCAAAACGCCATTGCGGTACCACGGGAATCCATCTATGGCAGTAACCGTATTTACCGCCTGGTGGGCGAACGCATGTCATCGCTTGATGTCCAGCGCATCGGTGAAATGCACGACGCTGATGGGAACAGCCAGGTCATTATTAAAAGTCCCGAACTCAATGCCGGGGATAAAATCATCAGCACCCAACTCCCCAATGCCGTAGACGGCCTGCTGGTCGATGTCGCTACCAACCCTTCATGAAGGCGGTCAACCCTAAAGGTTTTATCGCCCTGTTTGCGCAGCACCGCGTCGCGGCCAATTTACTCATGGTCACAATGATCATGCTGGGCACCTGGGCACTATCCAAGTTGAACACGCAGTTCTTTCCTAATTTTGAGCTGGATATTATTACGGTACGTGTCGTCTGGAGCGGTGCCAGCGCCGAAGATGTCGAAACCGGTATTACCATTCCACTGGAACAGGAACTGCGCAGTCTCGACGGCCTGCATAAAATGACTTCCACGTCAGCGGACGGTGTTTCTTC
>JASFMT010000027.1:0-16634 GCA_050117455.1 Gammaproteobacteria bacterium
GTTATCTAACATGGACCCATTTCGTCTGCTACTTATTGTCGTTGGCCTGATTCTGGTGGTGGCCATTTATGTTGCGTCGCGGCGTTCGCCCGGCGACTCCCTGTCAACCAGGTCTGCATTGACCCGTCGTCACACCATCCCCTTGTCCGGTGATGTTGCCGCTCCCGAACGTCCCTATCAAGGAAATCCGGAAAGCGGCAGAATCTTACCCATAGCAAGGAAACGCCGTAAGCGCTATGTCAACTATATGCGCGGCAGTAACGCTGCCACCGCTAGTCAACAATCCTTTTATAACCTGAATACCGAACCAGAACCGTTATCGGTGACCGTGTTTGTGTTGCCGCTAACCGGCACCACGTTTAAACGTGACCAGGTGATTAATTGCCTGAAGTCGCTGGGGTGTATGCCGCGCGGACATCAGGGCTATGACTATGTCATATTGGACGATGAGCAGGCGAACCGGGTGAATCGTTTGTTTACCGTCAAGGATGTGCATGATGCCGGTATTTTTGCCGGTAATGGCCAGGCCGCCAACAGCACCAACAGCCTGGCTTTTGAGATGCAATTACCGGGTCCCATGGACAGCGTCATGGCATTTGAAAAATTGCTGGAAGTGGCGCGCCTGGTGGCGACCAAATTAAATGGCGTGGTATGTGATGACCTGCAGAACCGGTTAACCAGGCAGACGACGTTACATATCAAGGATAAGATTGTTGATTACAACCGCCGCTTACGGTTTACCCAGTCCTCCTCTATTCAATAAATCTTTTGTTAATCGTAGCAAATCGTTTAGAAGTTGTTGATCTAAGCGAATTAGCGCCCCGCCAGTTGTTGCAATAACTGGTCGAGAAATTTTGTACGTGATTCCAGGTCGGGAAGGGGTGTGTTGATACGCAATTTATTGGTGCCATCCATTTTATAGATGTTCGGTTGTTTCTGGATCAGGTTAATCACCGTCATGGGATCAATATCCGGTTGTTCATTAAAGATGATACGTCCGCCTTCGGCGCCAACTTCAATTTTTCGGATACCCAATGGTGTGGCTTTTAATTTAAAGCCGGTGACCGCAAAAAGGTTTTTGGCTGCATCCGGTAGTAACCCGAAGCGGTCGATCATTTCCACCTGCAGTTCTCGCAAGCCTTCTTCATTCTCGGCGTTGGCAATGCGTTTATACATGATCAGCCGGGTGTGGATATCCGCCAGGTAATCGTCCGGTATCAACGCCGGTGTGCTGAGGTCCACTTCGGCGCCATGGTCCAGGGGTTTTTCCAGTTCCGGTTGTTGCCCTGACTTTAATGCTTTAACGGCTCGCTCTAGCAGTTCCATGTACATGGTAAAACCAATTTCCTGCATCTGACCGCTTTGTTCTTCACCCAACAGTTCGCCGGAACCGCGGATTTCAAGGTCATGGGTGGCCAGGGTAAAGCCAGTGCCCAGGTCTTCCATGGACTCAATGGCTTCCAGTCGCTTTACCGCATCGGCGGTCATGGCGTTGCGCGGTGGCACTAATAAATAAGCGTAGGCCTGATGGTGGGAGCGGCCCACGCGGCCACGTAACTGGTAAAGTTGCGCCAGGCCAAAACGGTCGGCGCGGTTAATGACAATGGTGTTGGCGTTGGGGACGTCGATACCGGTTTCAATAATCGTCGTGCACACCAGGATGTTAAAGCGCTGGTGATAAAAGTCCGCCATTACCCGTTCCAGTTCCCGTTCCCGCATCTGGCCATGGGCAATCTCCACGCTGGCATCGGGTAACAGCTCCTGTATCTGCCTGGCGGTTTTGTCGATGGTTTCCACCTGGTTGTGCAGAAAGAACACCTGGCCGCCGCGGCGCATTTCCCGGCGGCAGGCCTCCTGAATGGTGACGTCGTTCCATTGATTGACGAATGTCTTGATGGCCAGTCGTCTTGCCGGTGCCGTGGCAATAATGGACAGGTCGCGCATGCCGGACAATGACATGTTCAACGTTCGGGGTATGGGAGTGGCGGTGAGCGTCAACAGGTCCACCTCCGAACGTAAGGCTTTAAAGCGCTCTTTTTGCCGGACACCAAAGCGGTGTTCTTCGTCGATAATCACCAGTCCCAGTTGTTTGTATTTGATATTTTCCTGAATAAGCTTGTGCGTGCCGATGACAATATCAATGGTGCCGTCTTTCAAACCCTTGACGACTTTTTCCTGGTCCTTGTTGGTGCGAAACCGTGACAACGATTCAATGTGTACCGGCCAGTCGGCGAACCGGTCCTTGAAGTTTTCATAGTGCTGTTGGGCGAGCAGGGTAGTGGGCACCAGCATGGCGACCTGCTTGCCGTTTTCAACGGCAATGAATGCCGCACGCATGGCGACTTCGGTTTTTCCAAAACCGACATCACCGCATACCAGCCGGTCCATGGGTTGATCCGATTGCAGGTCACTGATGACCCCCTGGATGGCATCCACCTGGTCCGGTGTTTCCTCAAAGGGAAAAGCGCTGACAAATGCCTGATAAGGATCCTTTTCAATCTTATAGCGGACTCCCTGGCGGGCTTCGCGGCGGGCGTAAATATCGAGTAACTCCGCCGCCACGTCGCGCACCCGCTCACGGGCCTTGCGCTTGGCTTTTTCCCACTGGCTGCTGCCCAGCTTATGCAGGGGGGCCGCTTCGGGCGAGGCGCCGGTGTAGCGGCTGATGAGATGAAGGGAAGCCACGGGGACATAAAGTTTGTCATTATCGGCGTATTGCAGCGTTAAGAATTCCTGTTCAACACCCCCGGCGCTGATTTTTTGTAAGCCCAGATAACGTCCAACACCATGATCTTCGTGCACCACCGGTGAACCTTCCTCCAGTTCCACCAGGTTTTTGATGATCAGGTCGGGGTCGCGCTGTTTGGCTTTACGGCGGCGGCGTTGCTGCAAGACCTGCTCGCCGAAAATCTGCGGTTCGGCGATAACGGCAATTGAACCGTCTTCCAGCAGCAAGCCTTTTTCCAGCGGCGCAATCGTTATGGCTGCACTGTCCCTACCGGCGACAAAGCTTTGCCAGCTGTCGGTGGGGTTTACCCGAATACCGTTATTTTGTAACAGCTCCACCAGTGTTTCGCGGCGGCCGGTGGATTCGGCGGCGAACAGGATTTTGCCGTCAAACTCCGTGACAAAATCCACCAGCTTTTGCGCCGGTTGCGCAGCACGGGCATCCACCGTTATTGCCGGTAGTGTTGCGGTATCAAAGTTGTAGGCATCGGCCTGGTCTTCGCGTTTGAAGGACTGGATATCGATCCTGGGGTATCGCCCGAAATGTTCGAACAGTTCGTTGCTTCTTAAAAAGACTTCAGAGGGTGGCAGGATCGGGCGCTGGTTGTCGTAACGCCGTTGCTCATAGCGCTCTTGCACTTCGTTCCAGAAATTGTCCGTCGCCTGTTTGGCATCATTGACCAGGCACAGGATGCTGTTGTCGGGCAGGTAGTCAAAAACCGTGGCGGTGTGTTCGAAGAACAGCGGTAAATAGTATTCAATACCGGGAGGTGCCATACCATTGCTGATGTCACGATAGATGGTACTCTTGTTGGGATCCCCTTCAAAGGCGGCACGGAACGACTGGCGGAAATGGGCAATGGAGTGTTGGGTTAACGGAAACTCCCGCGCGGGCAGTAACTGTACCTGCTCCACCTTTTTGACGGAGCGCTGATTTTCCGCATCAAAAGTACGTATGGTTTCAATTTCATCGTCAAACAATTCAATACGGTAAGGCACCCGGCTGCCCATGGGAAACAGGTCAATTATGCTGCCCCGTACCGCAAACTCACCATGCTCCATCACCTGGGACACCAAACGGTAACTGCTCATGGTCAGGCGCTGGCGCATATTGTCCATGTCAAGCTGGTCACCGGTTTTGATCATCAGGCAATTGGCATCCAGAAACTCACGTGGCGCCAGGCGCTGCATGAGGGTGGCCACCGGGATTACCAGGATGCCCTGATGGAGATTCGGCAATTGGTAAAGGGTCAGTAACCGGTCGGAGATAATATCCTGGTGGGGCGAGAAGGTGTCATAAGGCAGTGTTTCCCAGTCCGGGAAATGCAATAACGGCAGCTCGGTGCTATTGGCGCCGTAAAAGCGTAACTCATATTCCAGTTGCACCGCGGTCTGAGTATCCGGGGTGATGATAATAATCGGTTGTTGGGCCTGGCGGGCGGCGTTGCAAATGGCCAGTCCGTAGCTGCTGCCGTATAAACGTCCCCAGTAGGTGGTGTAACCGGGTTTGCCCACGACGGGGGGATGGAAAATACTGCTTGTTGTGCTCATGGGCGTAATGATGGAATTAATATATTAATGACTCATCAGCGATGTATCGCCACGGTCGGCTTATTCAAATCGACCGTGCAAATCGACCGTGATAGTTTATCGACCGCAAAACCCACAGCGGGTTCGAGCGCGGCAAAAACGGTATAGAGCCGCGTATTGTAGAAGTTATGGCGCGGAAGTACAAAGGCGGGATAGCCAATGAGCAATGAAAATGCTTATCGTATTATGGATTTGCTACTGAAGTTCTTCGATGGTGTTATGTTTTTCAAGCGCTTGGGGGATAATGAGACTGTATCCTTTGGATTGCCAGTGAATCAGTTCAGTAATGCCGTTGGGGACGATTTTCACGAAATCATGAAAATCTTCGGGTTTATAACCGTATTGTTGTGCGGAAATCGCGCATAATCGAAACTCCACGCCAAACTCGGTGTAATAACGCATCCTTTCTACCAGTTTGCCGTACTTATCATAGTTTTTTTTGGCCAGGGTAACTACTTCGGTGCCGTGGAGAACGACTTTGACATCCAGAAAGTCCGGCGGAATGGCATAAGGTTCTTCGTTGAGAATGTAATACATCCCCAGCATCCAGTTTAATCCCGCGGCGATTTTTTCCGGATGGTCAAAATAAAACTCAAAAACGGCTTTTTGTTCTTCATAAGGCGTGTTGACGATAGTTGCACCGCTACCGCCATCCGCCCGGACACCCGGCAGGTAAATTGCAGACAATATTAACGCCAGTACACTAATGTACACACGGAGATAGTTGGCTTTGTATGTCCTTCGCGCCATGGGGTACCGCCGGGTTGGAGTTAACCGTGCTACGGCGAATGCCGTCTCTGCCACTAATAACGGCAAACAGGGCGAAAAATGAAGCGCGTGGCGGTACTTATTGCAGCCAAGCTTATGAAAATACAGCCGGGATTTACAGTGTACCGCCTGGACGGGCCGGCCTTGCCGGCCCGTCATAAAAAACCGTTGCTATCGTTTGCCGCTCAGGATGAGCCGAATTGTGATAAATATTCCCGCGTCAGAACCTTGCTTTCTTCCACCGCCGGTTGATCGAATGGATCAATACCCATCAATTCGGCAACCACCACCGTTTCCATTTCAAACAGCATAATCAGTTCGCCGACGGCGAAGGCATCGCGTTCATGCAAACTGATAGTGCGGTTGGGCCGACCTTTGCGAGTCAACGTAGTGCGTGTGGCCTGGAATTCCGCGGTGAATAGCTCTCCGGTGGTGTGACCGGCCAGGGGGGCGATGGCTGCAATATCCTTGAATTCCGAGGGAACCGTGTGGCCCAGATGCTGCGCCCCGGTGCTGGTAAAAAAAGTGATTTGTTTATCGTCGGGCCCCTCGAGATAAAGCTGCAACTGCGAATGCTGATCGGTAACGCCGTGGGCAGCCACCGGCGTCATGCCTTTGTGGTTACCCTGGCTGTCGATCTTGCCCAGGCTTTCCGCCCATAACTGCCGGAACCAGTTAATCAGCATCCTGAGGTTGTCGGCATAGGGCATGTGGACACTCAGGGTACGTCCCTGTTCAGCGTGCAGGTATTGCGCGGCGCCGTTGTAAAAGGCCGGATTTTGCAAAAAGCCGGGTTCGCTGCAACGCTGTGCCATGGCGTGGGCGCCGTCGACCACCGCATCAACATCTACACCCCCGACATAGGCCGGGAGCAATCCCACCACCGACAACACGGAAAAACGCCCACCCACCGACGGATGAGGCACCACCGGTATGTTCAGCCGTTGTCCCAGTTCGAACAGGGCGCCTTCTTCGTTCTCGGTAATAAACCGGGTGTGTTTTGGGACATTTTCCTTGCCCAGGGCGCGGTTCAGGTTAGGCAGCATGGTGAGAAACTGGCTCAATGTTTCCGCCGTGTTGCCCGATTTGGAGATGACCAGCAGGCAGGTGTCCTTCCAGGGGATTCTGTCCAGCGCCGACAGCGTATTGGGATCAACATTGTCATAAAACGTCACGTTGTGGTGATCACCGCCGCCCAGGGTGTTGATGAGCATTTCGCCACCCAGCGACGAACCACCGATACCAAAGACTACGGTGCGTTTGAAATTCTGCAGGATTTCCTGGCCCAGCTTTTTGATTTCCGAGAGGTTGTTGGTGACCGGTAGATTAAGGAAGTTAACCGTCTCAGGGTCATTCCATTGCACGATCTTTTGTCGCAAGCCATCAAGGCGGGGTGACAGGGCCTCAAGTTGGTCATTGGTTATCCCGTTTTCTCCAAGGGTTTGCTGGAAAAAACCGTCGCTGTTGACTGAAACGCGGGAAAGTGTGGTCACCGTAATCTCCTGTTGCCGGGTTGTTGTTTTTACCGCAATGTCGATTAACGCCAATTGCTTCGTTATGCATTTTCCCTGTGCGGTATTTTGGTGCAGGGTGCCGTATTGCTTACAAGTTTAATTCACATTATAAACCAGGCAGAATGATGAATCTCAATGTAAATGCATTATATGAGAAAGGTGAACTTAGTAAGACGAGGCGACGGTGAAACGGCTTGCGGGTTAGTGGGAATGAACTGGATAGTTATAATGTTTTAATCCCTTACGCCTGCCGGTGGAACGCTGAACGATGACACCTTTGCATTCAAACTTGCCGATTAATTCCACCGCCTGATGTTCCGGATTGAGATACTGTAGCCAGTGCCGCCCTTCCTGGACCCAGTATTGGCCAAACAATATTTCACCGCCGTAGTCGAGGACCACAAAGGCTTTGTGCAACGCCGGGAGTGAAGGGTCAACAATAATAATATTGCCGTCATGAAATTCGGGCACCATGCTGTCACCCACGACACGCAATGCATAGGGTTCAGTGGTATCGGCGCTGCAACCGGTACTGCTCATGACGAAACCTCGGATAGTGGTTTGAATTGATGGAACACCGCTATTATAAAAGGCAGACTAGGCGGGATCCATAGTACCAGGGTGGGGTATTGGGGATAGTGGCTGCTACGCCGGTAAAAACCACATTAGTTTTCGAATTTTAACTCTTCGATTAACCGGGTGATGGCGCTGAGTGCGAGCTTGCTGGGGTTCAACAGGCGAAAGCCGGTATCATGAAATTCGGGATTGACGTCCTTTTTGGTCCACAGGCTTTCGGCGGTGAAGGCGATCATCTGCGGAATCCCTTCGTCCGTTGGAATTTCCATACGCAAATTAAAGCTGCAGTGCAGGGGAATGGGTTGTTCGCTGATCAACATCATACCCTCGGTGGTGATGTCCACCAGGTGTCCCACCAGTTCCTGGTTTTCCGCCCTGAAGACCCGCAGATAATGAACCAGGTTCCAGCGTTTTTGGCTACGTTCCATCACAATTTGATGGTTTAACGGTTTTTCAGCCAGATTACTCATGATTAGCTATCTCCCGATGATGTTTAGACCGTTCGGTTCAATATTTGCAAGACGGGTTTGAACACCGAGTTCGATCTGCCGTCTAATCCAGACATTGACGCACTGCTGGATGGTAAAGCCATTGCTCACTCCCTTGGTCACAGGGTAATGCATGGTGTATACCAGATACTGGCCTACTAACATGTATCGGTAACCTGGACGGCTATTTGAATGAAATCGATAACCTCCTGATAATTAAGGAATATGGTGCAGGGCAAGCTATTTTGGCGGCGGCATTGACGGTGTGTTGGCTGTTGAAATCCATCACAACCGCTGAAGATTCATTAGCTTATGGTTTATAATGCGGCGTTTTTGCCGTTATCCTGATGTATAATATTTTTATCGAACGCCCCGCCACTACCGGTAACCGGCGCTCTCATTATTGATTGATCGGATTCATGTACGACAACTATTTCGGACTAAAAGAAACCCCTTTTACGATTGCTCCCGACCCCCGTTTTCTCTACATGAGTGAACGGCACCGGGAAGCACTGGCGCACCTGTTGTACGGTTTTGAAACCGATGGCGGTTTTGTATTGCTGACCGGTGAAGTGGGGACCGGCAAAACCACCATATCCCGTTGTCTACTGGACCAGTTGCCGGATAATTCCAATGTCGCCGTGGTACTGAATCCGAAGGTCAGCGCCCAGGAGTTGCTGGCTACCATATGCGATGAGTTGCATATTGACTATCCGGAAGGAAATACCAGCCTTAAAACGTTTATAGATTGTATCAACCGGTTTCTGCTGGAAACCAATTCCCAGGGCAAGAAGACCGTGGTGATTGTCGAGGAAGCCCAGAACCTGGAAATGGATGTGCTGGAGCAGTTGCGTCTGTTGACCAACCTGGAAACCAACCAGCGCAAACTGCTGCAAATTATCATGATCGGTCAGCCGGAACTGTTGCAGGTACTGGCGAAACCGGAGTTGCGCCAGTTGGAGCAGCGCATAACCGCGCGCTATCATTTATTGCCGCTGTCCAAAAAGGACACCATTGATTATGTTAAACACCGTTTGTCAGTAGCGGGACTCAAGGAACCGGTTTTTTCCTATTCGCTGCTGCGCAAAATCTACCAATATACCGGGGGTATACCCCGAAAGATTAATCTGTTGTGCGACCGGGCTATGCTCGGCGCCTATGTGCAAAACCAGAAGCACATCGACCGCCGCATCCTGAGCCGCGCGGCAAAAGAAGTGTTTGGTACGACACACATTCCAAAATCCGGTGGTGGCCGGTCATGGCTGAGTCCTGCGATGGGGGTCGCTGCCGCCATTGTGATTTTGGTTGCCATTGGCGGCTACATGATTTTCGATCATAAGGATAAATTTGCCCGCCTGGCGGGATCCCTCCAGTCTTACTTTACCGCTGAAGCCGAACCACAACAAATGGACGGGGCCGTTACCCTGGAACAAAGCAATTTTTTAAACGTGCTTGATGCCTATTCCGAAACCGATAGTCGGAAAAATGCGTTTCGTGCGCTGTTCGATCAATGGCATCAAACCTATACCGGTGGCGGTGCGGAGCAGCCCTGTGAATTTGCCGTGAGCAAAGGGCTGGGTTGTTTGTCTCGCAACGGCAATATCAACAGCCTTAAAATCATTGATCGTCCGGCGGTACTGAAATTTCTCAACAGTATTGGCAAATCGGTGTATGCCACCTTGTTGGGCATGAGTGAAGAGCAAGCGATTTTGGCCATTGGCGAACGCCAGGTTACCGCGTCGCTGGCGGACCTGCAGTCGCGATGGTTTGGTGATTATACCGTGTTATGGCAATTGCCCCCAGACTATAGTGGCGTGATCAAGCTGGGCAGCAACGGGCCCGATGTGCAATGGCTGGCTTCGCAGCTGGCAGCCGTAAGCGGCGGTGAGGTTTCGTCCAATAGTATGGTCAGTTACGATGCCAGTCTTATCCGCGAGGTAAAAAACTTTCAATTGCAGGAAGGACTGGAAACGGACGGTATCGCCGGCGTTCAGACGCTGATACGGTTAAACAGTGTGTTGCAAAAAGATGTCCCCCGTCTCACCCAATTCATGCAAAACCCGCCGGATAAACAAAGTGCCCGCGCCGTTGGTAAGCAATTGCGACACACCGTCGTTCCCACGTTGGCTTTTACCGAGTAGTAATTGATGTCATATATTCTGGAAGCATTACGTAAATCAGAACAGGAACGGGAACGGGATCGCGGCGAAGTCCCTGATATCAAGTCGGTCCATACGTCTTATAATACGAGCGAAACACCGGGCAGGCACAAAGCCTGGTGGTGGTTACTGGCTGGCGTGGTGTTGATCAACGGAGTGATCTTTGCGGTGGTATATGTGGGCGAAGATGAAACGACTATTGCCCAGGCGCCGTCGCAGCTGTTGCCACCATCAGCACAAACCGTTCCGGATAACAATCCCCGCGAAACAGCGCGTGGATCATCGTCAGCACCCGCGAAAGAGACTGAAAATAGCACGCCGCAAAATCCCGTGCGCCAGGAACCATCAGCAGTCGCCAGTGAATCATCGAACCAGTCCACACCAAGGGTTGTGTTTTCAGAAGAACCCTTGCAGCTGGATGATAGCGCAGGAGATCAGTCATCGGTAACGGTCGATGTAACAGACAAATCAGGGGCCCAGGCGGTTGAGGAGTCAACGGCCGATGCCGGGCCAGTATCCGATTTGCCGGATAATGTTCGCAAGCAGATTCCGTCCATTGCATTTGGCGGGCACATTTACTCAAGCTCCGTCGAACGGCGCTCCGTAATGATTAACGGCAAGAAACGCCGCGAAGGTGAAGTGATCGAGTCGGGCCTGGTATTGTCCGCCATTACTCCAGCCGGTGCGGAATTCGAATTTCAAGGATACCGTTTTCGCTTGAATGCGTTGCAGGACTGGTCTTACCAGTAAGGTATCCGATTACCGCCGGAGCCTGAATGCCCGGCGGTATAAACGTAACAAGAATTTGTAACAGGGCATAACATGAAATTAAAGCAGTTAATGCGTTGCCTCGGTGGCAACGTATCCCATCGTCATCTATCAACAAATCTACCTTTCAATCTACAACGGCGTCACCTGTTGAAACAGGCATCGATAACCGCCGGCATGGCCGTTTCAACGCCGCTATTGTTATCAGCCTGCGGAAGTATTGTATTGCCCGAAAAGATTGAACGCCTGTTCCGTACCCGTAATAGCGCAATGGCAGCCCTGGGTGATTTGCAGGAACCGGACGAAAATGGTGTTCGGCTACCCAAAGGATTTACATCACGTGTGATTGCCCGATCCAATGAAAAACCCGTGGCGGGCGCCGATTACATCTGGCATTGGGCGCCGGATGGTGGTGCTACGTTCGCCACCAGTGGTGGGGGCTGGATTTATGTATCCAATAGCGAAATGAGTGGCGGGGCAGGCGGCGTGGGTGCCCTGGTCTTCGGCGTTAACGGCGATTTACGTGATGCCTATTCTATTCTTGAAGGTACCAGCCGTAACTGTGCCGGTGGTGCTACACCATGGGGTACGTGGTTATCCTGCGAGGAAGTCAGTGACGGTCACGTATGGGAATGTGACCCACTGGGGTTACGTAAGGCGCGGAGGCTTGATGCGTTGGGTACCTTTGCGCACGAAGCCGTCGCGTTTGATCCGTTGAACAATCAACTGTATCTCACCGAAGATGAACCGGACGGCCGGTTTTATAGATTCACGCCGCATAACATCGATACACTACAACGGCCGGATTTAACTAAGGGATTGTTGGAAGTGGCGCAGGTGCTGGAAGGGGAGACCAACAGCGTAGTGTGGCATCCCATTACCGACCCCAGTGCCGTGAAAGAAGCGACCCGTTACCAGGTGAACTACAGCACACCATTTAACGGTGGTGAAGGCATTGTTTATTTTGATGGCATTATTTACATGGCGACTAAAGGCGATAATCGCATATGGCGATACGATACCGCGAGCAAAACTTTCACAGTGTTTTACGACGCCGAAACTCACCCGGATCCCATATTAACCGGGGTTGATTTTATGGTGGCAACACCCACGGGTGAAATTTTTGTCGCGGAGGATGGTGGTGATTTACAAATCGTTGCCGTTTCGCCGCTGCTGGATTTAACGCCGGTTTTACAGGTTGATGGGCAGCCGAATTCGGAAATTACCGGTACCGCGTTTAATCCTCGCGGCGATAAAATGTATTTCAGTTCGCAGCGGGGAAAGTCGGGAACATCGGCGGGTGGTATCACTTACGAAATTAGCGGGTCGTTTTTCGCGGAATCCTGACGGCAAGCAAATGTATGCAGGATGGGTGATGCCTGTTCACGCGTACCCACCAAATGGTATTAGAACAGCCGAATATAGGCCGCGATTAATTCATAGGCAATATAAAGTCCAATACCCACGGAGACCACGAACACCAGGGTGCTGGTGATATCAAGCTGGAACTTGTGTGTTCTGGTTCTCATACAATGACTGTAGACTCAAATGCGCGGTTTGTCGTGATATTATGTATAGGAAATTTTTGCTATCGATTAATGTAAATTATCGTTACAGGGAATGAGGGGCTAACCGCTAACCCAGTCATTGCTAGTGCGCATTGACCACGAAAACGGCAAAGTTTGCATATACAAAAACCTTGCTCATAAAGCGTGAGCAAGGTTTTATTTTGCGGTCAGGAAGGGTTGCCTTACAAATCGATCAGTGCATAGCCGCGCAACTGAAAGTCGGCGACCGCAATGTGGGCGCCAGGCACAAACTCCACGCCGGGAATGACATTGGGTTTTTTGATGCTGAGCACGCGTGATGCCATTTGGCACAGGTAAAATTTCACGCCAATGTCCTGGGCTCGTTCCACAAGGGCGCGAAAAGGATTGGTGCAGGTTTTACCGGCGAACTGTGTTTCATTGTCCATACATGTTGGTTCGGACGGATCGGTTTTTTCCCTGGCCCATGCCGGGTGTTGCGTGGTCATTAACAGTGCGCCGGAACTGCCCGCTACCGCGACAACCTTTACGTCTTTACCAATCTTCATGTCATGGACATCTTCATAATTTTCCCGAAAATATTCGATGTTGGATAGAAAACGCGCTTTGTCCAGTTGAATGTTGCCATTTTTGTCAGAAGGATGGGCGCCAGTGATTGATATGACGACTTTGGCGTTATTGCGCACTTTCAGGCAATTGGTAATAGCTTCGGAACCATAACCAAACTCCTCATCGATCGTTAATCCGCCGGCCGGCGGTGTAACAATGACTTCACCATTGGGCGTTTTTTTGCCATAGGGTGCGTCGAAATAGTTAACCGGGCAGTCAACATTGCCGGCCCTGTAACGGTTGTCATCGCTGTCTTCGTGCGCAAAAGCAAAGCCAGCCACCAAATAGAAAGTGAATAAAATTGTAAATGTGAATAATTGATGAATTTTCATGAAAAGCCTCCCCCAAGACTGAGATTTAAAGTGCGAATGAAGGGTGATGTTGTTCGTATTGGTTAACGTGCAACCTTTAAGGGCTGTTAATTGCGTTGTGGCGCTACTGATTAAAGCGTTGTTGCGAGTTAGGCATGCTATCAAATCATTGGCAGTATATCTATCTTTGTAGCGCGCCAGCAGCTGGATTGCTGAACAAATGCACGTATGGAGTTTGTTGAAACGCGGCGATCAATTGATGTGCGATTTGGAATTGGAAAAACTGAACGGTGTTGCAATAGATCGTGTCGTATTCAGGATGTAAATGCGTAATGGCTAATGAAATCGATTGGTATTATCGGTCGACAGTTGATCTGACGCAATTCGATTGGTCAATTTTTAATAAATAATAAAAACAGGCACTCTTACGGCTGCGCATTTCTCCCGCGAACGAATCGGGAGCGTGTTGTTCTGCAAGTTTCAGCGCAGCTGTCAGCGACTTCTATAATTTGAATCAGCGTTGAGGAAGCCGCTGACTTATTAAGCTGTAGTGCCGGAGTTTTTGACCCGGTAGATGGGGAACCTGGCTGCACTATGCTGGATTTATACCGAACTAATGAAAAATATATTTGTGCTTGGTCTTGATGAATTTAATCTGTCGCAATTACATCAGTTGCGACAGGCCGAGGCGTATTGTTTTCGCTCCCTCATGTCTTACCAGGATGTCAAGCGGCAAAATCATTTCCCTGTGCGCGACATCCTGCAAACGTCACGCAATGTATTGGAGAACTTTTCAGGCGCTATCGATGCCATAGTAGGGTATTGGGATTTTCCCGTCAGTACCGTGTTACCGCTAATACGTCAGCCCTATGATCTGCCCGGCCCGTCCCTGGAAGCCATATTAAAATGCGAACATAAATACTGGAGCCGGGTTTTGCAAAAGCAGGTGATCCCGGCGTTTATTCCTGAATTTACCGCGATTAATCCGTTTGATCCAAAGGCGATGGACGACATTGCACTGAGGTATCCATTCTGGTTAAAGCCGGTCAAATCTGCTTCATCCTATCTCGGGTTTCGCATCCATGATCGTGAGGAATTTCAGCAAAGTCTCGGGATCATCAGGGCCAAGATCGCACGCTTTGCGGAACCTTTCAACGTGATCCTCGGCGCTGCGGACGTCCCGCCGGATATCGCGGCTATTGATGGCTATCATTGTATCGCCGAGGGTATTATTTCCAATGGTGTGCAATGCACGCTGGAAGGTTATGTTTACCATGGCACAACGCACGTTTATGGTGTGGTTGATTCCCTGCGCGAAGGAAAACACCAATCCAGTTTTTCCCGCTATCAATATCCATCCACACTACCGGTAACCGTACAACAACGAATGATCGATGCCACAGAAACTTTTCTGGCGCATGTGGCGTATGACGATGCACCGTTTAATATTGAATATTACTGGAACGCTGAAGACGATACGATCTGGTTGCTGGAAATCAATACACGCATATCCAAGTCCCATTGTCCGTTGTTTCATATGGTGGATGGTGAATACCATCATGCCGTGATGATCGATCTGGCGCTGGGTAACAAACCGCATTTCCCGTACCGGGAAGGGCATTATAAAATCGCGGCGAAATTCATGGTGCGCCGTCACGAGGACGGCGTTGTCAGAAAAATCCCCAGTGAAGATGATGTTAATCAAGTTAACAAACGGTTCCCGGATACGGAAGTATTGTTGCACGTGCAACCGGGGATAAGACTGACCCACCTGCTTGATCAGGACAGTTACAGTTACGAAATAGCAGTGATATTTATGGGCGGTAATACGGAACAGGAATTAGTGGACAACTACCATGCGGCACTGGAGATGCTACCCTTTGTGATAGAACAGGCATAAGGACTGCTAATGAAAATCATCCGCGAATATCCCAACAAAGTCATTGAAATCGAAAATGCCTGGATTCCCATGCCTGATGGGGTACAGCTGGCGGCACGTATCTGGTTACCGGAAAGCGCGGAAGATAACCCGGTTCCGGCGATTCTGGAATACATTCCATATCGCAAGCGTGATTCCTCCCGGGGGCGTGACAGCCAGATTTATCCCTATTTTGCCGGGCATGGTTATGCCGGTGTGCGGGTGGACCTGCGTGGCAGCGGTGACTCCGAAGGCATATTGTGTGATGAATACCTGCAGCAGGAACTGGATGATGGCGTTGCCATTATGCGCTGGCTGGAAGAGCAGCCGTGGTGCAACGGCAAGGTGGGCATGATGGGCATTTCCTGGGGCGGATTTAACGGACTGCAAATTGCCGCCATGCGGCCGCCACAACTGAAAGCGATTATCACCGCGTCATCCACCGATGACCGCTATGCCGATGATGTGCATCATATGGGAGGCTGTTTACTGGGTGATAATCTATCGTGGGCTTCCACCATGTTTGCCTTCAATTCCTCACCGCCGGATCCCGAGGTGGTGGGAAAAAAATGGCGCGACATGTGGTTTGAACGATTACGCGGCAGTGGTTTGTGGCTCGAAACCTGGTTGAGTCACCAACGCCGTGATGAGTACTGGAAACACGGTTCAGTGTGTGAAGACTATGATGCCATTGAATGTCCGGTGATGGCCGTGAGTGGCTGGGCGGACGGTTATTCCAACGCGGTGTTCCGGTTGCTGGCCAATTTAAAAGTGCCACGCCAGGGATTGATTGGGCCCTGGGGCCATAAATATCCTCACATTGGCATGCCGGGCCCCGCCATTGGTTTTCTCCAGGAAGCATTGCGTTGGTGGGACAAATGGCTGAAGGGTATTGAAACGGGCATCATGGATGAACCCATGTTGAGAGTCTGGATGCAGGACAGCGTACCGCCAACTACCCGTTATAAATACCGGCCGGGCCGCTGGGTGGGGGAACAAACATGGCCGTCAAAAAATATTGAACAGGCGGAGTATAAGTTAGCACCGGCACGTAGACTGGTGCCTGCAAGCGAATCGGTTGGCGAAGAAGTTCGTAACCTGCAATCACCATTGGGTTTGGGACTGTTCGCCGGTAAATGGTGTTCCTATACGGCAGCACCCGACTTGCCCCATGATCAACGCCAGGAAGATGGCGGCGCGCTGGTTTACGATAGTGCGCCCCTGGAAGACACGTTGGAGATCCTGGGGGCGCCACAGGTGCAACTGGATATTATTCCGGACAAACCGGTGGCCATGCTGGCGGTTCGATTATCGGACATTGCCCCCGATAATAAAGCAACACGGGTGACCTACGGCTTGCTGAATCTGACCCATCGCAACGGCAGCGAACATCCCGAATGTCTGCAACCGGGTAAGCGCCACCGCGTTACAGTTTCGCTAAACCATATTGCCCAGCAATTTCCCAGGGGGCATCAATTGCGTATTGCCATATCCACGTCCTACTGGCCACTGGCCTGGCCGGCGCCGGCGTCTACGCAAGTGAAAGTGATCACCGGTGAAAGCCGGGTCTTTCTTCCTATTCGCGCGCCACGGCCGGAAGACGATAAGATACGTTCCTTTGAGCCGGCGGAAGGGGCGCCGGCATTGCGCACCCGGGTT
>JASFMT010000028.1:0-16362 GCA_050117455.1 Gammaproteobacteria bacterium
GGGCCGGTGGTTAAGTTCCAGGTGACGGATCCCACCGGCGGCAGCCATGCTTTTGGCACCGCTTATGATGTGCGCAGTGCAGGTAATGGAGGTACCGATGAAGAATTTACCAGCAGCGCAGCCAGTTTAAACGTGTTAATGGCCTGGAATACCGACGACTATACAAACGCCGGCGGTCAAGGTACGCCACCGGCACGGGCAAATTCAGTCAATGCTCGGAACAACGCTACCAGTAACGGCGATGGTACATTCAATATCGTGCTACCGGATTTACCGGGCGCTGCATTGGCAAATGGATCGGGTGTCGTTGCCATTGAAGGGCATCCCGCGGCGCAGGACGAAACCGGTGCATTTGATGCTGAGGCTACCGTAAAAGCACAGGTGGCCTATTTTGCCATTACCGATTCCAGCCCCGTGCCCCGCAGGGATATCATTAACATCACCACCAAGTGCGACCGTTGCCATGATTTACTCAGTGTGCACGGGAATAATCGTAGCGACGAAGCGCAACATTGTGTCATGTGTCACAATCCAAGCAACACTGACTATAACCGTCGGCCCAAAGACGCTGATGGTTTGTTAACAGGTGGTATTGACGGCAGGGATGAAGTCTCCATTGACTTTCGTCGTTTGATTCATGCCATCCATGCTGCAGCCCAGTCAAACTTTGACGGAACGATTACGCACGGATTTCGTGAAACGGGTTTGGTGGTTTATGCTTATGGTGGTAATTCTCACAATTATTCTGATCTACGATTTCCGGGTGTCTTGTCGAAATGCGATACCTGTCACTTGCCGGATACCTATAAGCTGATGGACCGGTCGGACGAAGGTGGGGGTAACTGGGAGTTCCCGGCGCAAAACGGCATCCAGGGCAGTACTATCAGCACCATTCCCAACGCCACCGATGCGGCATCAGTCGCGACCGGGCTTGCCGATCGAACAGATGATTTAAAAATTTCGCCTACCGCCGCAGTGTGTTCATCCTGTCATGATGGCTTGTTAGCTCAGACGCATATGACGCTTAATGGTGCTCTGTTCGGCGCGACGCAGGCCACCATTGAAAGCAATTACGAAACCTGCGCCGTATGTCACGGACCCGGCAAGATTGCCAGTGTGGAGTTCGTTCATTCGGACCAGTTTGGCGAAGATATTCCCTAACGCTATGGCAATGCTATGACTAACAGGGCGCTGTATTAAGTGATTCAGCAAACTGTCTTGAGGGCTAACAGTACCGGATAGTATCGATGTTAATTAAACGAAAAATAAAAAACGTATTGTTCGGTTTGGGAGTCGGTGTAATGTGTGTCAGTACTTATGCGCAGGAAACTGATACCATCGCCGGCAACAACGAGCCTCAGCAGGCGTCCGTAGCTATGCAAAACGGGGATTATACCCGCAAGGGGGCCGACACCTGCGCCATGTGCCACGATGAGGATGCGGAATTTCCCGTTTACCCCATCTACAACACCAGGCATGCCCAACCGGCCGATGAACGTACGCCTTTCGCCAAGTTACAATGCGAGACGTGCCACGGCCCGGGCGCAGCGCACGCCCGATTTGTTCAGCCCGGTGAACAACAGGCGCCGATTATCAGCTTTGGAGCCGATAGCCGTTTAACAATTCGGCAACAAAATAAAATCTGTCTTGACTGTCATCTGGGCCAGGAACGTATTGCCTGGCACGGCAGCGTGCACGAAAACAATGATACCGCCTGTGGCGATTGTCACCGGATACATGTTGCCCACGATCCCGTGCTAGATGTCCGCAGCCAGCCCGATGTATGTTATCAATGTCATAAAAAAGCACGTTCGGATTTCTTAAAACCATCCCGGCATCCCGTGCGTTACGGAAAAATGACCTGTAGTGACTGCCATCAAAGTCACGGATCCACTGCACCCGCCGCCTTAAACCAGCCAACGGTTAACCAGACCTGCTATCGTTGCCATGCGGAGAAACGGGGTCCTGTATTGTGGGAACACGCGCCAGTCACCGAAGATTGCGGTATTTGCCATAACCCGCATGGGTCAGTGCAAGCCGCCCTGTTAAAAAAACGTGCCCCGCTGTTATGCCAGGATTGTCATTCGCAGTTTGGCCATCCCAGTGTGCCACGGAGCAGAGATGGCTTGCCAAGCGGCAGCCCGTCTTCATTTTTACTATCGAGAAGCTGCCTAAATTGTCATTCGCAAATTCACGGTTCCAATCACCCCTCCGGCGTTAAACTAATGCGCTAGGTCATAATCGTCTGATATGAAACGAATCATTCAACAGTTACTGTCATTACTCACTATTGCCGCCGGGAGCGTGGTTTTTGCGGCCGATGAGCGTCAGTCGGTTGACCGGTCAGAATGGCGATGTCAGTACTGCGCCTTCGAGCAGGGCACAAAAACCCGCGTGGAGGCCGGCCTGGGATATGTATCAGAAGATTCATTTAAATTTGGCGAATATACCGGACTTCATGAGCAAGGTGGATTTTTAATTGGTAATTTAACATCGCGTTATCGTAATTCCGAAAATGCCCTGTATTGGGACATTACTGGTACGGATTTGGGTCTGGATAGCCGAATGATATCCCTGGAAGGTGGTAAACAGGGACGTTACGCATTGTGGTTATCATATGATGAGTTACCGCAATATCTCTCCAATAGCGCCCATACGCCTTATACGGGTAGTGGAGGTAATCGCCTGACCTTGCCGTCTGACTGGGTTTTCGGTGGAACCACGGGTGGCATGACAGCGCTTGATGCCGATCTCAGCAATGTTGAGCTTCAAACCAAGCGCACCCGTTGGGATATTGGCGCGAAATACATACCGCGGCCCCAATGGCAAACCAAAATTAACTATCGCCGAGAAACGCAGGAAGGCAAACGGCTAATTGCCGGCAGCTTCTATTTTAACGCCACTGAATTTGCTCAACCCGTGGATTACACTACCGACCTGATCGATATTGAAGCGGCCTACAGCACGCGTTTCTGGCAGGCAACACTAGGGTATCATGGATCCACCTTCAAAAATGAACATGACGCATTGACCTGGCAAAATCCATTTAGTCCCATTGTTGTCGGCGCCACACAGGGCCAGCTGTCATTACCACCCGACAATCAGTTTCACCAGGCGAGAGCCTCCTTTGCCATGCGCCTGTCGGAGAGTTCCCGGTTCATGGCTGATCTCGCTGTCGGCCGATTAACACAAGATGAAGACTTTCTGTCTGCAACGGCGAATTCGAGCATTTCCGGTGTTTCACTGCCGGTCAATTCGCTGGACGGGCAAGTGGATACCGTCAATGCTAACGTGCAATGGAACTCCCGGTTAAGCGATAAGCTGGATCTGGGGGCAACCTATCGTTACAGTGATCGTAGTAATGAAACACCCCGCAATACCTATACCTGGGTCACTACGGATGCCAATATTGCCACACCGCGAACCAACCTTCCTTACAGTTACACAAGGGATACGTTTAAAATAAATACTGGTTATCGACTAAAGGAACAGGTAAAACTGGCCGCCGGCTATGACTATCAGCAATTTGAACGGACCTATCAGGAAGTCGAGGAAAACGAAGAGCAAACGCTATGGGCTTCTATTATTGCCCGGTCCATGGAAAATATATCGGTGACGATGCGATTAGCTCGAAGTGAGAGGGACAAAGACGGATATGAGATTATACCCGGTGTCGATAGTCCCGAAAATCCACTGATGCGAAAATACAACATGGCGGACCGCGACCGCAACTCGCTGGGTTTGCGTATGGATGTTTTTGTATCAAATCGCTCGTCATTGGGACTAACTTTAGACCTCGCGCACGATACCTTTCCGGATTCAGACCTTGGGTTAACCTCGAGCCGGCAATCAATATGGGGGCTGGATTATTCTACCCAACTGACAACCACTACTACCGCAAACCTGTTTATCAGCTTCGAAAAAATGAGCACCGGCGTTTCCGGTAGCCAGTTGTACAGCACGCCTGACTGGTTTGCAACGACGAATGATCGTTTTAATACCGCGGGTATGGGTATTAACAAGATTCTGTTGAATGAGAAACTGGATATTGGTGTCGATTATGTCATTACCCATTCCCTGGGCGAGATTTCTTATGAACAATCAGGGTCACCGTCACAGTTGCCGGATTTTTTCGCCACCCTCTACAGTATAAAGTTATATGGCAATTACCGATTAAGTGAAAAGATGATCGTCAAAGGGACTTACTGGTATGAAGCATATTCCTCAGATGACTGGGCGTACGATAATGTGGATGAGGATACGATTCCCAACTTCCTGAGCATGGGTCAGGAAACTCCTTCGTATAATGTGAATGTTATGATGATATCGTTGCGTTACGCACTTTAAACAGGATTGCAGAGGTAATTATGTATCTGTATCGAAAACTAATAATCGCTATTTTGCTGCCTGTGGTCTGGCATTCGGTTACAGTATCTGCGCAAGAGGATGTGCCTGAAGACATAAAGGGCACGATTAACCAGTGCGCAAGCTGCCATGGCCTGGATGGCAATAGCAATATCAAGACCATTCCGTCTTTTGCGGGCAGCAGTGAAGAATATTTTAAATATGCCATGGAGATGTATAAAAACGGGAGTCGCCCGTCAGATATTATGAAAAGTTTCACGGAAAACCTTACATCGGAACAATTGGACAAACTTGCAGCCTATTATTCAAGGCAACCCTTTAAGGTCGTTGACCAACCGTATGACGAAAGGCTTGCCGAGGAAGGAAAGGAGTTACACGATCAATATTGTGAGAAATGCCACGGTAACAGTGGCTACGTCGATCCCTATTATTATGGGATTTTGGCAGGTCAATGGATGCCCTATCTAAACCTCGCTATCGAACAATACCTTGAGGGAACACGTAAAACCAACGATATGATGCGTAAAAAAATAAAAAGGGTGCAAGATGAGGCCGGTAACGAAGGGCTCGAGAAATTGATACACTACTATGCCAGTATTAAGCAGCAGTAACATCCAGCTTTCGTATTATTGCTGTCTGCTATTGATATCTACGTTCATGGAAAAAAAATCATTCCGTTGATTGTCCTTGCTGCCTACCGTTGCTGTTTCGTAGCCTTTTATCTTGAATACTACCAATTGTATGACTCGCTCAGGTGATTGTTGTATCCTGTTTTGTCGTAGGATCACCGGACCTTATATCCCAATTTAATTGATTTTTTTACAAAATCGCCAATATCAATAAGAAACAGTGTACGATGATAATGGCGGAAATAACAATACAGCAATCACCTCATAGATAGTAGGGCACTTTGGAGATTCGGGCAAGTATCCTGCATTAAACGGCAGAACCTTACATTAATCAGTAGCACGGGGTGGTACACGATCTACGCTATTCATCGTTAATAGTAGCAAAGCGTAAGAGTAAGAGTAAATTAATAGTAGAGCCTACATTATTTGTATCATTTAAAGAAGGTAGTGAGATCGCTATTGAAAACGCTGATTAAGATCATGTTTATTTCAAGAACAAAACATGTTTTATAGTGGTATAAAATTGTTTGTTAGTCGGGGGTTGCAGTAGCATAGTAGTGAAAAAACGAAAAGATAAAGAATATCTGACATCCTTGGAAATTGCTGATCTGTTAATGGTAACGACAGCAACTGTGAGGCAATGGGCGCAGAAAGGAAAGCTTCCGGCACAGATCACACCGGGTGGGCATCGTCGTTTTTATATTAAAGACGTGGAACATTTTGCCGCGTCAATGGGTATAGATATCCATGCCAGAAAAGGAAATAAAGAAACCAGAATTCTCGTAGTCGACGATGATTCGGGTATGCGAAATCTTGTAGTGGAGTTTCTGGAAAATGAAATAGAGGGTGTACTAGTAGATTCGGCATCTAATGGATTTGAGGCAGGTCAGAAAATCGTTCAATTTGAACCAATTATAGCAATTATTGACGTTATGATGCCGGGTATTAATGGTGTCGAGGTGTGTAAACTAGTCAGGGCGAATCCGGATCTGCGCAATATTAAAATTATTGCAATGACCGGCTATTTTTCCGATTCAAATGTTTCCGCGGTGATGGATGCGGGTGCGGACGTATGTCTGAAAAAGCCGCTGGATTTTGATGAACTCCGTAACGTATTAGACATTCGGGCTACGGATAATTAACGCTAGTTAATCCTGTTTTAGCTATACTGCGTAAGATTTATTGCAACGCCTCCCACGTTAGTGCGGCCAGAGCCAACCAGACTATTCCTTTTAGAAAAAACAACCAGAAGGCAATTTTACCGACCTTTGCCATTCTCTGGTTTAATTTTGAAAATTCCAATTTAAACGGGGGCTGCATGATTCGATGTAGTATGCGCTATCTCAATTAAATAATAATTATCAGGGTATATATCGCTACTGTTGATTGAATAAATTTATCGGCCGCACAAAGCGGTACTAAAGGAAATCATAGAATTCGCCGATACCGGTAATGTTACATTAAACTTTATAGTTTTCATTTGACACTCATTTCACCAGAAAAATCAGCGTAACGAGTAGAGGTGTGCAATGACCGAGGCAAGCAAGGACGAAGCGGTAACGAACCGATTTCAACTTGATGAAACGCTAGATATTTCAATTATTAATGATTTATACAACAAGCTGAAAGACTCAAGCCAGCAAACCGATACAATAGAAGTAGATGCCGGCAAGGTTCAACGTATAGATACTGCCGCGCTGCAGTTGTTGTACTCCTGGTATACCAGTGAGAAAAAAAAAGGTACCAAGATAGTCTGGAAAAATACGGGTGGAACGTTTTATCAAAGCGCTCGATTATTGGGTTTACACGAATTGCTGAAAATTACTGATATTTAGAACGCTGTCACAAAAATAAACTAAATTTTCTTTGCCCGCCTGGAAGGGTTAGATTTCTGTCCAAAACCAGGACCCTAAATTCCATCTCGCTCCACTGAGAACAGTCATTTCTTCCTGCCGACTCTTGTTCCCGGATTATCAAATCCGATTCAACGATAACTTTTCAATTACTTTTCTGATAGCCGCTTCGATAGAGGAGCCGCCTCGTTTTGTTTTGTAAAAAACAGCTTTTCGCGCATTTTCAATATGATGCCAACCGGCTATTGATTTTTACCCTTTGGACCTAAAGAACCTGAGGGTTTTACCGATAGACAGAGAAGTTGCGACTCTTGCGATTTATTTGTTTTGTTTGCTTCATGCGCCTTTTGCGTAGCAAACGAATAGTTCGTTATTAGTTGGGTGAAAATTGTTCATTTAATAACCAACTGAACAACACGGGAGAAAACCCAATGGCAAGTATTTTAACAGTGGACGATTCCGCGTCGATGCGGCAAATGGTCTCCTTTACCTTGCAAACCGCTGGTCATCAGGTCACGGAAGCAAAGGATGGCGTAGAAGCGTTGGAACTTGCCCGCGAGCGGCAATTCAACCTTGTCATTACTGACGTCAACATGCCGAACATGGATGGTATCACGTTAACCCGGGAATTACGGGCTTTATCTGACTATAAATTCACGCCTATTTTAACCCTCACTACAGAAGCAGGAAAAAATAAAAAAGAAGAAGGAAAAAAGGCGGGTGCCACTGGCTGGATCATAAAGCCCTTTAATCCCGATCAGTTATTGTCAACCATCAAAAAAGTACTGGACTAGTTTTAATGAGTACAGATCTAAAACAGTTTCACGACGCGTTCTTCGAAGAAAGCTTCGAAGCGCTGGATGACATGGAATCAGGTCTGCTGAACCTTGATATCGATACCTTCAACTCTGCGGCAATCAATACGATCTTCAGGGCGGCGCATTCCATTAAAGGGTGCAGTGCAACATTTGGGTTTTCCGAGATTGCTTCGTTTGTCCATCTCATGGAGACAGCGCTCGATGAAATGCGCGACGGTATGTTACCCACAACGCAGGATCTTGTAGACCTGTTGTTGAAATCACTCGATACGCTGCGCAACATGCTGAGTGCCACAGAAGCAGGAACGCCCATTGATACTGCGAAAGTGGAAAGTGTCGCCGGTGAGTTAAAAACATTTTTGGAAAGCAACCTGGCCGCAACCGCAGACCAGCCTCCTCAAAGTGTCGCCACGAGACCCGCTCTCCAATCGTCTATTGGCTGGAAGATTTTCTTTCGTCCCGCGCTGGATTTGATGAAAACGGGCAACGACCCATTGCGCCTGATCAAAATACTGTCTGAAATCGGTGATGTCGAAACAGAAGCTGACGTTAATTCGGTGCTCGATTTTCGCGCCATCGATCCGGAAGACTGTTACATGGCGTGGCATATAGCACTAAAAGGGGAGGCATCAGAAGCGGAAATCAGGGAAGTTTTTGAGTGGGTTGAAGATGACTGCGAGCTGGACATTCACCCCATTACCATGGAGAGCCTGGAGTCGTCAGAAAAGCAAGCACAGCCAAAAATACCCAATCCGCATCAACAAGCACCGCAGAGCTATCAGACTGATGACAACCAACAGCAACCGGCAACCGGTACTGATTCGGTTTCTATTCGGGTTGGTATTGATAAAGTCGATACCATCATCAACATGGTAGGTGAGTTGGTGATAACACAATCTATGTTGGATCAGCTGGGTAGTGACATTGAAGGTGACCTTACCGATTCTTCAATGTTCGAAAAGCTCCGGGAAGGATTGGTACAATTGGAGCGCAATACGCGGGAATTGCAGGAAAGTGTGATGCGCATTCGTATGTTGCCTATCAGCTATGTATTCAATCGGGTTCCCCGGATAGTTCATGATCTGTCGAAAAAGCTTAACAAGCTGGTTAGTATTAAAATGTCAGGGGAAGGTACGGAGCTGGACAAGACTGTGCTGGAAAAAATCGGTGATCCCCTGGTTCATTTGATCCGCAATGCCATAGACCACGGTATTGAAACACCCGAACAACGGCGGGCTGTTGGAAAAGCTGAAAACGGTACAATTTTTCTTAACGCCTTTCACAAAGGCGGCAATATTATCGTGGAAATCAGAGATGATGGCGCCGGTCTGGACAACACAAAAATCAAACAGACCGCAATGAAACGCGGCTTGCTGGAAAACACCGATACCGTCGATGATCAGCAACTGTTTGATCTTATTTTTCATCCCGGATTTTCCACTGCTGAGGTAGTTAGTGACGTTTCCGGCCGGGGCGTGGGAATGGATGTGGTTCGCAAGAATATTAAATCGCTCGGCGGTACGATAGAAGTTATGTCCACGGAGGGAGAAGGTACCTGTTTTACGATTAGACTCCCGCTAACCCTTGCCATACTGGATGGCCAGTTGGTACGTGTTGGCAATGAAACCTATATTATTCCCCTTATTTCAATCATCGAATCATTACAGATTAAACCAGAGAAAATAAACAGGGTTGGCGGCCAGGCGGAGCTATACCAGTTGCGAGATGAGTATATCTCTGTTTTGCGCATGCATGAGCTGTTTTCCGTAAAGCATGACCAGGACCATGAAGGACAGGAATTAATGGTTGTCGTGGAAGGCGACGGACGCAAAGTAGGACTGGTCGTCGACGACCTGCTGTCGCAACAGCAGGTTGTTATTAAAAGTCTTGAAACAAACTACAACCGCGTGGAAGGGATTTCCGGTGCCACAATATTGGGGGATGGAACGGTGGCATTAATCACGGATATCACCGGCCTAATTGGCCTGTCAAACCAAAACCAGTATGTACGCGCGAGTGAAAATACCGGCTACATCCGGAAATTCGCCGCGGCGTAAGGAGAAAAAGATGGGTTCTGCAGAATCAATCGCTAACGAATCAGCTTTGTATGGCGAGCAAGCGGTTAACAAAAATCAATACTTAACCTTTATTCTTGCCGGCGAGGAATACGGCGTCGACATCCTGCGAGTGCAGGAAATTAAAGGCTGGGATAGCGTAACACCAATACCTAACGCTCCTGTGTATATCAAAGGTGTTATTAATATTCGTGGTACTATCGTGCCCGTTATCGATTTGCGCTTACGCTTCGGTCTGGAGTCGCTTGAATACGGGCCAACGACTGTGATGATCGTACTAAAGGTTTATGCTGGCGACAAAAGCCGGATTATGGGTATCGTTGTTGACGCCGTTTCAGACGTTTATGACATCACCAGCGAACAAATACGGCCCGCTCCGGATTTTGGTGACGTTATTAATATGGAATACCTCAGGGGGTTAGCCACCGTCAACGATCAAATGGTCATTATTCTCGATATCGACCATATGCTGAATGCCAGCGACATGCGTATCGCGGCCGGCAGAGCCCAAACTGTGAATACTGACAACAAAGAGTTAAATATCGATCTTCTGGAACAATCTTTTGCGGAATTATCACAACACGGTGATTTGTTGGTAAAACGTTTCTATGAGGAACTTTTCAAACGGTATCCAGATGTCAAATCGCTGTTCAATAATACGACTATTGAAGAGCAACAAAGAAAATTATTGGCGGCTATCAAAATGGTCGTTACGAGTATTCGCGATCCTAAGGCCTTAAATGATGTGTTGGTTAATCTCGGTGAAAGGCATCGGGCTTACGGGGCACAACCGGAACACTACCAGGCAGTGAAAGCAACGTTGCTGGAGGTAATGAAAGAAATATCCGGCTCATCATGGAGTGAGGCTAAATATTCAACATGGGATCATGCATTGCAATCCGTGGCTGCCAGCATGTTAAAGGCAGCCGGTAATCAATTAAGCAAATAAACGAAAATCGGCACTATTTAGACGGAGAATACGTCAATGGCAGCAAGTAATCAGCGCAAAACCTCGACCCGCAAAACAACAACAAACCACAGCCGTAAGAAGAAGACAGTTAAACGTTCACCACCACGGGAACCAGTATTAAACGTGGAGTTACTGGAAAATACCTTTAGCGCCCTCGCGCCCTATGGTGAGGCGATCGTCGAGCGATTTTACGATGAGCTTTTTAACCGATATCCACAAGTCAGGCCATTATTCAAAAATGTGAGCCAGCAGGATCAGCAGCGCAAATTGCTAAGCGCATTGAAATTGGTGATAAACAATTTGCGTAATCCGGCTGCGTTGAAAGACACCTTACAGAAGCTGGGCCGGCGCCATCAGCAATTTGGCGCAATAGAAGCGCATTACGAAGCCGTTATTCGCACTCTGCTGGATGTTCTGCAGGAATTCGCCGGTAAATCATGGACTAAAGATGTGAATCAGGCATGGGATGACGCGCTAAACATCATTTCACAGATCATGCTGGAAGCTTACGACGATATGGAGAAGGGTATGAATGTCAATCAATTTTCTATGAACGCAGAAATGTCGAGTACTGCGGATGATCTGACTCGCATGAAATCAGCGGTCGACGGTGCTCTAACGGCCATAATGATGGTGGATAGAGACCTCGTTATTACCTATGTTAACGAATCGACACGCCGACTATTAACTGAACACGAAGATACGTTGAAAAGAATATTCCCCAGTTTTTCGGCAGAGCGAATTGTCGGAACGTGCATCGATATTTTTCACAAAAATCCTGACCATCAGCGGCGCTTGCTGAGTAACCCCGCAAATCTGCCATACACCACAGATATCGTGGTCGGGCCCCTGACATTCAAAATCAATGTCACGGCACAATATGATGCGTTGGGTAACTATAGCGGAAATACCCTCGAGTGGTCTGATGTAACCGAGTTGCGTAAGAAAGAAACCGAGGTGTCCCGGTTGCAGGGTACGGTCGATGGGGCGATGACTAACATCATGATGATTAATCGTGATCTGGAGATCACCTATGTCAACAATGCCACTAAAAACCTGTTAACCAAGCATGAAGAAGTATTGAAAAAGCTTTATCCGAGTTTTACCGTGGAGAATATTGTCGGCACCTGTATCGACATATTTCATAAAAATCCGGTGCATCAACGGCGCATCCTGGATAATCCTTCCAATTTGCCGTATTCAACGGATATTCAAGTGGGTCCATTGGTCTTTAATATCAACGTCACGGCGATCAGCGATGCCCAGGGCAACTACGTTGGAAACGCGCTGGAATGGTCGGATGTCACGGAAGTTCGCAAAAAAGAAACAGAAGTTGCACGTTTGCAATCAGCAGTTGACGGTGCGGATGCAAATCTGATGCTTTGTGATGAGGACCTGAATATCACCTACGCCAATCCTTCCGTGGTCAATATGCTGGCCCGGCGTCAGACAGAGCTTCGCAAGATTTGGCCGACGCTCGATGCGCAAAACCTGGTGGGGCAGAACATTGACCAATTCCACAAGAATCCGGCCCACCAACGCACCGTATTGAAGGATGTAGCCAATCTTCCCAGAAAAGCGGAAATCAAGATCGACGAACTTGAATTCGAAGTCAACGCAACAGCAATCCTGGATCATGACGGTAACTACATGGGCAACATGGTACAGTGGAGTGATATCACTGAACAAAAAGATGCAGAACGTCAGATACAGCATCTCATCGAAAACGCCATCAAGGGCAAACTGGATGAGCGAATCAATGCTGAGGAATATGAAGGATTTATGCGAGCGCTGGGTAACAGCATCAATAGCCTGGTGGACGCGATTACCGCTGAACAGAAGGATGCTGCCCATCAAATCAAGCTGTTAATCAAGAATGCCATTGATGGCAAACTTGATGAAAGAATTGATTCCAACGCTTATAAAGGTTTCGTAAAAGATATTGGCGAACACCTGAACGATTTGATGGACGCCGTCGTTAGACCGCTCAAGGAAGTTATGGAAGTAATGTCCAAACTTTCCAAAGGTGACCTGACCCGTACCATGGAAGGGGATTTCAAAGGTGAGTTTGCCGTTTTACAGGATGCGGTTAATTCCACAATGGAAAATCTGGTTGATGTAGTAGCCAAAATCAGGGAATCCAGTGGCAATATATCTTCAGCCAGTTCCGAAATCGCGCAAGGCAATACTGACCTGAGTCAACGCACAGAAGAACAAGCGTCCAGTCTGGAAGAAACCGCTTCCAGTATGGAAGAGTTGACCAGTACCGTTAAGCAAAATGCTGACAACGCCAGACAGGCGAACCAGCTTGCTTCCGGTGCCCGCGATGAAGCGGAAAAAGGTGGAGAGGTGGTCGGCAAAGCGGTTAACGCGATGGGTGAAATCAACACTGCCAGTAAGAAGATTGCCGACATTATAACTGTCATTGATGAAATTGCCTTTCAGACAAACCTTTTGGCGCTTAATGCGGCGGTTGAAGCTGCGCGGGCGGGTGAACAGGGCCGCGGCTTTGCAGTAGTAGCGGGCGAAGTCAGAAACCTGGCACAACGCAGCGCCGGGGCCGCGAAAGAGATTAAGGCGCTTATCAATGATAGCGTCGAGAAAGTCGAGGACGGTTCACAATTGGTTTACAAGTCCGGCCAGACACTCCAGGAAATTGTCAATGCCGTGAAGAAAGTGAGCGATATCGTCGCAGAAATTGCTGCGGCCAGTCAGGAACAATCCGGCGGTATTGAGCAGGTGAATAAAGCCGTTATGCAAATGGACGAGGTGACGCAACAAAACGGTGCACTGGTGGAGGAGGCCGCAGCAGCCAGTGTTGCGCTGGATGAACAAGCCAAGGTACTGGATAGCCTGGTGAGTTTTTTCGCCATTGATGAGTCCAAGATTGTTACCGTTAGGACGGAGGCGTCGCAGCGATTAGCGGAAGCGCAACGCCCTGGAGCAGCACAAAAGCCGGCGGCCAAACCCTGGCGACCGCAACAAACGGTTGCGAAGCAACCTTCTCAACGTTCAGTGGAAGATGATAGTTCATGGGAAGAGTTTTAAAGTCCGAGTCTGGTCACTCGGACTGGGACAGGGAATTCGCGTTCACGGATCGCGATTTTAATACCCTGCGGGAACTGGTAAGTCAATATACCGGCATCTCGTTGTCCGATGCCAAGCGAGAACTCGTATACAGCCGGTTGTCCCGTCGTTTGCGGTTGCTTAATTTAAAGAGCTTTCGCAAATATTGTGAGCTGCTGAAGGACGACCGCGATGGAGAAGAAATTGTCCACTTCACCAACGCCATTACCACAAACCTTACGGCATTTTTCAGGGAACCGCATCATTTTGATTACCTGGCCCGGTGCGTACTGAAAAAGAAACGACACACTGGCGATGACAAAATTCGGAGTCGGTTCTGGTCTGCCGGCTGCTCAACTGGTGAAGAACCATACAGTCTAGCCATGACCTTAAAGGAGTCACCTTTTATCCAGAAAACCGGTGATATAAAGGTACTGGCGACTGACCTGGATTCAGCTGTATTGGATGTGGCCAGACAGGGTATCTATCCACAGGAAAAATTAAAATCCATTCCACCACATAAAGCAAAGCGCTGGTTTATCAAGGGCAATGAAATCAATGACGGTTATGCCCAGGTTAAACCGGAGCTAAGGGGATTGGTTAGTTTTCGGCAGTTGAACCTGATGCACGCCTGGCCCATGAAAGGACCTTTTGACGCTATATTCTGCCGCAATGTGTTGATCTATTTCAATAAGACAACCCAACGCACATTGGTTGACCGATTCGCTGATATGCTGGTCGATAACGGATACCTTTTTCTTGGACATTCTGAATCGCTATTCAAGGTTTCTGACCGATTCCGGCTGGTCGGACAAACCATATACCAAAAGATAAAATGAGCAGCAAATTACAGGAACATATACACCCAAGACAACCGGGGCGTGGTCCACAACCGGCGCTAAGGGGGTTTAAAAATATCAATCGTTATTGGGACAGGTCTCACGGTTGTTATGCGGCAAAGCTGTTGCCTGGCGACTATTACATTACCACCCACGATGAAATTATAGTAACTACCCTGGGCTCTTGTATATCCGCGTGTATCCGTGACCGGATATTCGGCATTGGTGGCATGAATCATTTTATGTTGCCGCGCCAGTCTTTATTTGTCGATAACTGGAGCAATACGCGTTTGAGTCTGGCCAACCGGTATGGGTCCAACGCCATGGAAAACCTGATCAACGATATTTTGAAAAATGGCGGGGAACGCAAGAATCTCGAAGTCAAGTTGTTCGGTGGTGGAAAGATACTGGCGCAAATGACGGACATCGGTCGGAATAATATTGAATTTATAAAACAATATATTGCAACCGAAGGTTTAAACCTGATAGCCGAGGATCTTGGTGGTGTACATCCCCGTAAAATCGTTTATTTTCCGCTCACTGGCAAAGTACGAGTGAAGAAGCTGCGTTCACTGCAAAACCAGACAATCATCGAGCGCGAATCCAGGTACCTGCGGGATATTCAAAGTGGTCCAATATCCGGCGATATCGAACTGTTCTAGCGACAAGGAGGATATATGCCAGGATTACAAAAACCAATACGCGTGCTGGTAATCGACGATTCGGCACTCATCAGGAAGTTACTCACCGCTATATTGAGTTCTGTATCGGATATTGAGGTTGTGGGTACCGCGCGTGACCCCATCGTCGCGCGGGACAAAATCAAAGAGCTCAAGCCCGATGTGCTGACATTAGACATCGAAATGCCCCGTATGGATGGGCTTTCCTTTCTCGCCAATCTCATGCGTTTACGCCCCATGCCGGTTGTTATGGTTTCTTCCATGACCGAAAAAAGCGCGGACGTTACTTTGCAGGCATTGGAACTCGGTGCGGTGGATTTTGTATCTAAACCCAAGGTGGATATATCAGCAGGGCTGGAACAATGTGCGGCCGAAATTATAGAAAAAGTTAGAGTAGCATCCAGGGCACGAGTGCGGCCACAGGATACGCAAAAACCGGAGGTCATTCCTAAATACAGCGCCGATGCTGTAATTAAAACCAAAGACAAAAAGCATATTGTCACCACAGAAAAGATTATCGCCATCGGCGCATCAACTGGAGGCACGGAAGCAATTAAGCAGATTTTGTGTGATATGCCGGCACATGCGCCCGGGATCGTTATTACGCAACATATTCCGGAAACTTTTTCCCGGGCATTTGCCGAGCGCATGGACCGTTTTTCAGCAATGACCGTATTTGAAGCGAGTGATGGACAACAAATATTACCAGGACATGTTTACATTGCACCTGGCAACATGCACTTGGTCATTAGGCGAAGCGGGGCGCGTTATATTTGTAAGTTAAATGAAGGGCCGCCCGTGAATCGGCACCGGCCGTCGGTTGACGTTATGTTCCGATCAGTTGCGCAGAATGTTGGCCCTAATTCTATTGGGGTTTTATTAACGGGCATGGGCAGTGATGGGGCGGCGGGTCTAAAAGAGATTCATGACGCAGGTGGCCCCACGATTATTCAGGACGAACGCACCAGCGTGGTTTGGGGTATGCCTGGCGAGGCATATCGACAAGGAGGAGTTGATAGCATATATCCCGTCGACGAAATCGCTAAAAAATTGTTAGCAACGGCGGA